>CAYGTM010000028.1:0-12336 GCA_964352795.1 uncultured Phycisphaera sp. | reverse complement strand
CGTCCCCACGGGGGCCTCGTAGAAGATGTAGCGGATGTCGAGTTTCGGCGAAGGTTCGCCCAGGCGATCGAGCTCACGCACGCGCTCGATCGCCGCCGTCATCGCGCCCACGCCGTAGGGGCACTGGCTCATCACGAAGACCTCGACGGTGTCGCTCAGGCGTTCGGTGACGGAGGTGAGTTCCATGTAGCCGTACGCCTTGATCAGCCCGGCGGCGAGGATCTCCTGTCCCACCAGTCCCGACTCGGCTAGCGACTGGGCGATGGGCCCCGAGAGCACCAGCGGCACGGACTCGAAGCCGGCCGCTGGCCCGGTCGCGTCGGCCAACTCGCCGCCGAGCGGGATGAGCGTGGCCCGGATGGGGCCGTCGCCGGCACGCTCCACGAACAACGTGCCGGCGACGGTCGAGGAATCCCAGATCGGGCTGGCGAGCGCGTGGTCCACCTTGGTGTTCACCGATTGCGTGACGGCCAGGGCGTCCACCGAGGAGCGATCCAGCCGCTCGAAGTCGACCATGCCCACCAGTTCGGCCGTGCTCTGGGCCATCCACTGCTGCCAGACCTCGAGCATCTTGGGGTTGTCGATGGTGACGGTCCAGAGCGGCACGCCGCCATCAGTCGCGTCTATCCGCACGTGGAACTCGGCCCACCCGCCGTACCGCTCCACGCCCGATGATGCGGCGCCGTGGAGGACGCTGAACTCGTCGAGGGTGAGGGTGAGTTCGTAGCGGTGGGGGGTGAGTTCGACGGCGACGGGTTGGGCTGCCAGGGACGAACTGAACACCGAGGCAATGAGCACAGATGCGAACAGCTTGCTCGACATGGTTACTGCACCTTGCAGACGCAGCAGATCGGTGCACGAAAACTGCCCGTGGAGCAGGGGGTAAATGCACCCGCTGAGCACGATTGACCACTAATGTCAAGAATAGCAATGCATGTTCTAGTACCTCCCCCCGATGCCGACACCGCCCCATCGGCGCAGATACTCTCACATGCCGCGACGACAGCAGCTTGGGGCACATCCATCGTTGAGCATGGGAAGTATGCATCTATGCAGGTTGCAGTGGCTCCGAGGGTGGGTGAGGCAAACACCGCCGTCGTCTGCACCGTCCCATCGGGGAACACAAACCCACCAGTCCGCGACCGGATCCGCCCGTCCACGTCCAGCCGCTCGCTGGGCTCGCTGGTATTGATCCCCACGTTGCCCGTGGCGCTCTGGAACTGGAGGGCGATGCCGCGATAGCTGCCCGACCGGTAGCGCAAAAGCTTCAGATCGTTGTTGTCGCCACCCACGTCCACCCGGGTGCCAAAGGCCCACTGGTTTGGTTCATCGCGGCCCATGACGAAGTTGGCCGCGTTGGCGAGCATCCGCACCGATGCGACGCCGGCCGAGTTCGCGCCGATGTTGATCGGGAAGTTCCGTGTTGGCTCGGCGCGGATGCCCAGGTTGCCGTCGGCGTCAACCTTGAAGTCACTGGCCAAGGCCAGCTTCATCCCATCCCACCTTGCCAGCGTGTTGGTCGCCCCAGGATCCACCTGCCGCACGCTCAGCGCCGATGGACTGCTCGCCAGCATCTGATCGCTCAGCCGCTCGAAGGCCCCACCGGTACTCACCCACATCCGCAGCGACGAGCGACCCAGGTTCAGCGCCGCGGGGCCCGTGATCGGGACCATGTCGGGCCCCAGGCCCAGCATGACGCTGAACAGGCCGTCGTTCACCGGCACCATGACGGATCCACCTGGCTCCACGGGCGGCTGGCCCGCGGCCGCCGGGTCGTCGTGGCTCCAGATGGCCAATCCCGTGTCGTCGTCGACGATCACGAACTTCATGGCCGCCGTGCCATCAAAGGCGACCCCGCCCTAGCGGAGCTCGCCCTGGTAGCTGACCTCCTGGGCCCTGACCTGCCAGACCAAGCAGAGCGTCAGGGCCAGAACCACGATCCGCGAAAGCCTTGTCACCATCGGTGCACCTCCGGGGAGCTTCCCCAAAGGTGTCAGCGCATTCTGGGGGCGGGTGATGCAAGCGGGGTGAAAGTTTTTTTACGGATCCGTGCCCAAGGCCTCCTGGGGCATCCTGCTCATCCGAAGGCGGCAAAGTTGGCCACCGCGACTATCACAAACGCCCCTGACAGCCCCCCAGGCGGCTTCCGATCCATTGCGGAACCCACTGTCCAGCCCGCGGCCGCAAGAAACTGGCCGCACCGCCTTACAGGGGCGGCGTCCTGGGCAGTGGGTGCTGGGTATCCCCTGTCATGGGCGGCGTCTTGTATTGGGAGGGCGGCGACATGTCTTGCAAGAACCGCGCACCGTCACGCGGGGCGCGGTCTTCGTGGGGAGTAACGCGCGGCGTGTGGAGGGCGCCGGCCGCGTTGCCTGGCGGTGCGAGGTGGGCTTGAGGCTCGCACCTTGAGGGCCGATGGAGGGGGGAGCGGGGGCGGGGGGGGGCCGCCGGTGGCACCGGCACGCGGTGGCGGGCGCGGTGGTTTTCGAGGCGAGACACGGGAGGGGGTCGGGCCATGGCACGGCGGGCCAAGCGGGATAACACCGTGTTCTTGAAGAACTGCCGCGCGCTGGTGACGCGGTGGCAGGGGGGCGATCCGGCCGCGTTCGGGCTGACCGAACTGGATGTCGACGAGTTCGAGGCCATGCTTCTCGAGACATTGGACGCCGTGTCGCAGGCCAGGGAGGCCCGGTCGGTGGCCAAGGCACGCTTCCTCAGCCAGCGCACGGCGCTCGCGAAGTTGCGGGGCCGGTTCGCGGCCCTGGTGTCCACCATCGACGGCCGGGCCAAGCGCGAGCCGGTCGGCACGCGGGGGCGCGTGTACGCGGCGGCGGGGATCAATCCGCCGGTGCAGGGCGGGCCGATTCCCACGCCCGAGATGCCCTCCGAGCTCGAATCCACGCTGAGCACCAACGGCAAGATCGAGCTGACCTTCAAAATGGAGGACCGCGGCCGCGGCGGGCTGCTGTACGAGGTGCAGCGGCGGCTGGTGCCGCTCGAGGGCGAAACCTCGCCGTGGCTGCCGCTGAACACCATCGCCGAGAAGCGGTATACCGACGGCGACGTGCCGCTGGGCCTTCGCGAGGTGCAATACCAGGTGCGGGCGATGCGCGTCAATGGCAGGAAGAGCGACTGGTCGACCGCGCACGCGGTGCGGTTCGGGACGCTCAAGAGCGACGTGGATGCCAAAGCGGACCTGGAGGCCAAACCCGAGCCCAAACCAGTCGCCCGAACGGCGCCTTAGGGGCGTCTGCGTGGCTCCTACCCTTGGGGTCAAGGAGGCCCCATGCTCACACGCAAGATCGGCAAACTCATTCGTGGCAAGGTCACGCCCGCGCAGGTGGGCATGGCCTGCGTGCTGGGGGCGATGATCGGCTTCGTGCCCAGCGCGCGCACGTCGCCGGCGTTGCTGCTCTTCCTGCTCGCCCTGCTGCTGGTGCTCAACGCCAACCTGTTCGTGGCGACGTTCATGGCGGCGGGCAGCAAGCTGCTGAGTTTGCTCATCATGCCCGTGCAGTTCGGCGTGGGGCGGGCGGTGCTCGATGGACCACTGTCAGGGCTCATGGGCACGCTCATCAATGCGCCGGTGCTGGCGTGGGCGGGCTTCGAGTATTACGCGACCACGGGCGGCATCGTGCTTGGCCTGGTCGTCGGCGCGGCGGCGGCGGCGGCGATGGTCATCGCCATCGGGAAGCTGCGCCGCACGCTGGCCGGCATGGAAGAGGGCTCCGAGCGGTACAAGAAGGCCACGAGCAAGAAGTGGGTGCGCGGGCTCATCTGGGTGCTCTTCGGCAAGCAGAAGAAGACCTACGAGCAACTGGCCGCCAAGCGCGTGGGCCTGCCCGTGCGGCCGGTGGGCATCGTGGCGGCGGTGGTGATGGTCGCCTTCGTGTGGGTGGCGTCGATGTTCCTGGCCGAGCCCGTGGTGACCTACGCGATGCAGGCGGGGCTCGAGCGTGCCAATGGCGCGACCGTGGACGTGGGCAGCGCCGACATCGACTTGTCGAGTGGCCAGGTGGTCGTCACGTCGCTGGCCATGGCGGACCCCCAAGCCCTGGGCACGGACCTGTTCCGGGCGGCCAGGGTCGAAGGCAAGCTGAGCAACGCCGACCTGCTGCGCAAGCGGTTCGCCATCGATCGGCTGGTGGCCAGCGAGGCCTCGACCGGCGAGGCGCGCGCGACGCCCGGCGTGCTGGTGCGACCACGACCGGAACCACCGGAGAAGACAGGCGAGGGCAAGACGCTCGAAGACTACCTCGAGCAGGCCGAGAAGTGGAAGGGGCGGCTCGAGCAGGCCCGCGAGTGGCTCGAGAAGGTGAACGACAAGAAGCCGGGCGATGCAGGGACCGGCCCGGGCGCGCCGCCCGAGGGCAAGCGCGAGACCCTGCGCGAGCGCCTGGCCCGCGAGGTGGCCGAGAAGGGGTATGCGCGCGTGGCTGCCAGCCATCTTGTGGACGGTGCGCCGAGCGTGCTGATCCGCGAGTTGGTGGTCGAGGGAATGACCGCGGCCGATGCGCCGGGCGAGGTGTTCGACGCGCGGGGCGAGAACCTGTCAACCCAGCCCTGGCTGGTGGAGGGCGCCCCCAAGGTGAGCGTGCGCAGCCGATCGGGGTTGTACGAGGCCGATGTGACGCTTGGGTCGGCGGCTTCCGGCGGTGGGAACTCGACGCTGCTGCTCGCGCGGCGGGGCATCCCGGCGGACCGCGTGTCGAGTGCGCTGACTGGGGGGAGCGCCGGGGGCGACCAGCCCCTGCTCGCTGGCGGCACGGTGGATGCCGTGATCGAGGGGGCGTTCCGGCCCGACTGGATCGACCTGCCCCTCAACGTGCTGGTGAAGAACTCGACCATCACGCTGCCCGGAGCGGGCTCGGCCGCGGTCAGCGAGTTGCGGCTGCCCATCGGCGTGAAGGGGCCGATGGACGCGCCGGGGCTGAACATCGATGCCCAGGCATGGAGCACGGCCCTTGCCCAAGCGGGCGCGACGCAACTGGCCAACAAGGTTCGAGGCCGAGTGGAAGAAGAGGTCCAACAGGAGGTCGACCGGGCCCGCGAGAAGGTCGAGGAAAAAATCGGCGACGAGGTGAAAGAACGCCTCGGCGGCCTGCTGCCCGGACGCAAGCCCAAGGAAGACGGTGGAGGCTGAGGCGTGACGAATCGGGCATCACCGCTGGTTGGATCCACCATCGCCGTCGTGGGCGCGTTCGGGCTGGTCGGGCGCGAGGCGTTGTCGATCCTGGCCGACCGCGGCGGGCCCATCGAGCGCGTGCGGGCGTTCGGCTCGGCGCGGTCGGCGGGGACAGCCATCGCGTATCGCGATGGCGAGTTGGGTATCGATGAACTCCGCGAAGGCTCGCTGGAGGGCTGCGACGTGGCGCTCTTCTGCACCGACGCCGACACGGCCAAGGCGCACATTCCCTTGGCCAACGCTGCTGGCGTGCGCGTGGTCGACAACTCGTCCGCGTTCCGGCTCGAAACCGCAACGCCGTTGGTCGTGCCCGAGGTCAATGGACACGTGCTCGACGACGGCCCCATGCTGGTGGCCAACCCGAACTGCTCGACCATCCTGCTGCTGCTTGCGGTCGAGCCGATCCGGCGGGCCTTTGGCGTGCGGTCGGTGGTCGCCTCGACGTATCAGGCCATCTCCGGCGCCGGGCGCGCGGCGGTGGAGGAGTTGTTCACCCAGACCCGCGAGGCGCTCGACGGCAAGCCCATTGTCCCCTCGGCGTTCCCGGTGCCATGCGCGTTCAACGTGTTCCCGCACGAATCGGCGGTCGACCCCCAGACCCGACTGAACGTGGAGGAGGCCAAGATCATCGCCGAGAGCCGCAAGATAATGGGCGATCCTGACCTGGACATCTCGCCCACATGCGTGCGTGTGCCAGTGGAGCGATGCCACAGCCAGTCGCTCACGATCGAGCTCGATCGGCCGGCCACGCTGGGCGCGGTGGCCGAGGTGTTCGGTTCGTTCCCCGGCGTGGCATTCAACGGAGACCCGGCGGCGCTGGTGACCCCGCGTGACATCGCCGGCGGCGATCTGATCGCCATCTCGCGGCCCAGGCTCTCTCGAGAAGGCAGACGGCTCTCGCTGTGGACGTGCGGCGATCAGCTGCGCAAGGGCGCGGCGCTGAACGCTGTCCAAATCGCCGAACGGCTGGCCGCCGTCGGGTAAGACATTGCGCATGGCGCAACGAAAAGCCCGACCTGTTCGGCCGGGCTCAGTCATTGTGGGTTTTCGAGCGGGGCTTAGTAGGGCTTGGGCTCGACGCTCAGGCGGCTGGGGCGATCGACGTACCAGAAGCGGCGCCAGTCGGCCCGCAGTTGGCGGGTGTTCTCGCTGTTCATGATGGCGTACTCGTTGTCGGCGTCGACCCAGCGCTGATTGAGTGTCTCCAGTTCAGGAGCCACATTCCAGCGGAGATAGGTATGGCGGCCAGCGTTGCCGCAGCCCGCCAGCATGGTGCCGGCCATGGTCAGCAGGAGGGCCGGGACAAGGACGCGACGGGTGGTCTGGCGGCGGGTCATGGTTGGCCTTCCTTTGCGGTCTCTCGTGGCGGCACGCGGCCGCAGGGCGTCGTCTCTGACGATTCTATCGGCTTACGGCCCCAAGGTTGCAACCGGGGCGCGAGTTCTGGCCGCTGTTGTACGGCCTTGCGGCCGTCCGGTCAAGCGGTTCGCGGACCGGGGGCCAGCGGTTCTGGTGCCGCAAAGGGCATTTTTCAGCGGTCTCGGCTCGCGTGTACGGGTCATGGAAGGATTGCCGTGGATTTGCGTTCAGGTCGGTTCGGCATTGGCCGATGGAGGGAGCATGACCAGCCCCAGCCTGAGCAACGTGAACGTGGCCAACTCCGTGAGCATCGCCGTGGCCAGCAAGCAGCTCGACGCGGCCCGGGCCCAGGGTGAGGCGATCAACAGCCTGATCGAGGATGCCGCGAGCGTGGCCAAGGCCGGCCGTGGGGCGGTTTCGGCCAGCGCGAGTGCGGGCGAGACCGGCGGCAACCTGGACACGACCGGCTAAGGTCCAACATCCGCTGCCACTCCGGCAGTTTCTGGCTTGACACTGACGAAATCGAGACTTCAAACCCCTCTAGCGATGGTGCTAGAGGGGTTTCGCGTTCCGGCGCGCCCTTTGTATTGATTCCCGCAGACCTTGAGGAGCTTCCGCCCATGACACCCGACAAACTCACCACCGCCGCCCAGCAGGTGCTCGCCGCCGCCCAGGCTTCGGCCATGAGCGCGGGGCACGCCGAGGTTGGCTCGCTGCATGTGCTGGCCGCCATGCTGGAAGACCGCAACGGCTCGGCCGCGTCGATCCTGGACAAGGCCGGGGTGCGGGGCGATCGGGTGTTCCAGGTCGCTCTGGCAGAGATGAAGAGCCTGCCGACCACCTCGTCGGCGGCGGGCCAGACGGGCCGGGAGATCATGGGCCTGCTTCAGAAGGCCGACCAGCACATGAAGGCCATGGGCGACTCGTACATCGCCACCGAACACCTGCTGCTGGCGTGCGCGAACGAGGGAGGGGCCAAACGCGTGCTCGAGACGGTGGGGGCAAGGCCCAAGGACATCGAAGAGGCCATCAAGCAGATCCGCAAGGCCAGCGGCGTGCAGAACGTGACCGACCAGAACGCCGAGACGACGTACGAGGCCCTCAAGAAGTACGCCGTCGACCTGACCGAGAAGGCCCAGCAGGGCAAGCTCGATCCGGTCATCGGCCGCGATGAGGAGATTCGCCGCACGATGCAGGTGCTCAGCCGGCGGACCAAGAACAACCCCGTGCTCATCGGCGAGCCGGGCGTGGGCAAGACGGCCATCGCTGAAGGACTCGCGCTGCGCATCGTCAACGGCGACTGCCCCGAAGGCATGCGCGACAAGCGGATCATGGCACTCGATGTTGGCCAGTTGCTCGCGGGCGCGAAGTACCGAGGCGAGTTCGAGGAGCGGCTGAAGGCCGTTCTTCGCGAAGTGACCGCGAGCGAGGGAGCGGTCATCCTGTTCATCGACGAGCTGCACACCATCATCGGCGCTGGCGCAGCCGAGGGTGCCGTGAGCGCGGGCAACCTGCTCAAGCCCGCCCTGGCACGCGGCGAGCTGCGGTGCATCGGCGCGACCACGCTCGACGAGTATCGCAAGCACGTGGAGAAGGACCCGGCATTCGAGCGCCGCTTCCAGCCGATCTTCGTGGGTGAGCCCAGCGTCGAGGAGACCGTCGCCATCCTGCGCGGCCTGAAGGAACGATACGAGGCCCACCACGGCGTGCGCATCCAGGATGGCGCGATCCTGGCGGCGGCCCAGCTCAGTCAGCGGTACATCGCCGATCGATTCCTGCCCGATAAGGCCATCGACCTGATCGACGAGGCCGCCAGCCGGCTGCGCATCGAGAACGACAGCATGCCCACCGAGCTCGACGAGCTGCGGCGGCGCATCATGCAACTCGAGATCGAGCGCGAGGCGTTGAAGCTCGAGGACTCCAGCGAAGGCAGCGCGAAGGAGCTGAACCGCATCGAGAAGGAACTGGCCGAGCTCCAGGAGAAGAACCGGGCGCTCACCAGCGAGTGGGAGGCCGAGAAGGCCGAACTCGACCAGGTAAAGTCGATCAAGGAACGCATCGACGCCAAGCGCGTGGAGCAAGAGCAGGCCCAGAGGCGCGGCGATCTCGAAACCGTCGCCCGCATCCAGTACGGCGAGATCCGCGAGCTCGAAACCGAGCTGGCGCGCGCCGACGCGGCCTTGCGCGAAAAGGCCAAGCAGGGCGATCTGCTGGTCAAGGAAGAGGTCGACGCGGAACAGATCGCCGAGATCGTGGGGCGGTGGACGGGCATCCCCGTGTCGCGCCTGGTCGAGAGCGAGCGCGATAAGCTGACGCGGATGGAAGACCACCTGCGCGAGCGCGTGATCGGCCAGGACGACTCGTTGAGGCTCGTGGCCGACGCCGTGCGCCGCAGCCGGGCGGGGTTGGGTGATCCCGATCGCCCCATCGGCAGCTTCCTGTTCCTGGGCCCCACCGGCGTGGGCAAGACCGAGACGTGCAAGGCGCTCGCGCGGTTCCTGTTCGACACCGAAAACGCGCTCGTGCGCATCGACATGAGCGAGTACATGGAGAAGCACGCGGTGAGTCGGCTCATCGGCGCGCCTCCCGGCTACGTCGGCTACGACGAGGGTGGGGCGCTCACCGAGGCCGTGCGGCGGCGGCCCTACTGCGTGATCCTGTTCGACGAGGTGGAGAAGGCGCACCCGGACGTGTTCAACGTGCTCTTGCAGTTGCTCGATGATGGGCGGCTGACCGATGGCCAAGGCCGCACGGTCGACTTCCGCAACACCATCGTGGTGATGACCAGCAACCTGGGCAGCCAGAAGATCCAGCAGATGACCGAGCAAGGGGCGGAAGATTGGGAGGTCGAGGCCGCCGTGCGTGACCTCATCCGTCACGGCCCGGGCGTCGATGTCGCGGGCAAGGGCCTGACGCCCGACATGGAGAGCGGCAAGCTCAACGCCCACCTGGACGTGAGCACGCGCGGGGCATTCTTCAAGCCCGAGCTACTGAATCGCATCGACGAGATCGCGGTCTTCCACCAACTCAAGAAGGACCAGTTGGGCGCGATCGCCCAGATCCAACTCGCGCGGCTGCGCCAGCGGCTGGCCGATCGGGACATGTCCATCGAACTCTCCGACGCCGCGCTCGCCCAACTCGCCAGCGAGGGCTGGGATCCCGCGTACGGCGCCCGCCCCCTCAAGCGGGCCATCCAGCAGCGGATCGAAAACCCGTTGGCCAGCCGCATCCTGGCGGGCGAGTTCGGGGCGGGAGATTCGATTCTGGTGGACGTGCAGGGGACGACCTTCACGTTCTCCAAGGCCGGCACACCCGAGCCGGCGGCGGGGTGATTCACCGACGGAAGGGCGGCCAGGCGCATCCCTATAAGAGTTCGGGCCCAATACGAATCCGGCCTTAGGGGATGCTCCCATGACCAGTCTGATCGCCGTTCTGGGTGTCGTGCTTGCCGCCGTCCAGCCCCAGACCTACACAGCCCGGCAGATCGATCCGGATCAGGCCGAGGAAGACGTATCGCTACTCATCGGAGTCATGGAAGCCCACCATCCTGGCTACCGCCGCTACCGAACGCAGGAGCAACTGGAGGATGCGGCTGGCAAACTGCGCGATGCCATCGCCAACGATGGCACGGACCTTGCTATGTATCTGGCTGTCACCCGCTTCCTCGCCGACATCCGCTGCGAACACACCGAGGCCGAGCTTCCCACCCCCCTGGCCGATTGGCGGGGCTTGAACCCAACGATGCTCCCCCTGCGATTCGCGTGGGTTGAGGGCAGGGCCATCGTGACGGCCTCGGCCAACGAAACTGTCATGCTGGGCGACGAGATCCTCTCAATCAATGGCGTTGCGATGCGCACTGCCTTCGAAGAGGTATCGCCGCTCATCGCTGTTGACGGCCAGACCGACCATACCAAGGTGTCGCTCTTTGCTGGCAGCGACGATATCGGCCTTACGGTGTTTGACGTTTACTTTCCATTGCTCCACGGCTTCACGCCCGACTTCGAGCTCGCATTGTCCGACCCACGGGGCATGGAACGGGTCGTGCGCGTGGCGGCGATTTCGGAGGCTGACTCGAACGCTCTAGACGCCAGTGAGGGCGGATACGCGAACTTCTCTGAAGAGGGCTCGGTTCGGTGGAGGCTGCTCGATGATCGCACCGCCCTTCTGGATGTCGAGACATTTGTCAACTATCGCACGCCGGTTGATCCCAGCAGCGTCTATGGCCCCGTGTTTGCCGCCATCCATGCCTCCGGGGCCAAGCGGCTGATCGTCGACCTTCGACGATGCGGCGGTGGCTCGGTCGATGCCGCCCACGGCCTGCTCTCGCGTCTCATCACCGCTCCCATATGTTTGGCCGGGCCGGTTCGGATACGGACCTTCGAGTTCGATCCGCAAGTTCGACCATTTCTGAGCACCTGGAACGAAGAAGTCTTCAACTTGCCGGCCGAGCTCTTCACGCCCGACGGCTCGTTCTACACCGTCGATCCATCGCTGGCCGGCGGTCGCTACACACTCGAACCGAGCGCAGACGCGTGGACGGGCGAGCTCGTCGTGCTGGCCGGCCACTTCAACGCGTCCGGCTCGACCAACATGCTTGCCGAGCTGCGCGAGCAACGAGAACTCACGATCGTCGGCCAACCTACAGGTGGCAGTGCTGAGGGTTGCACCGCCGGCCAGATCCTTACGCTGACGCTCCCGCACAGCCAGATCCCGGTCCGAGTGCCGCTGCTGTGGACGCGCAACTGCACGAAGGACTTCGAGCTGGGCATGGGTGTCGCTCCTGATGTCGTAGCCCGGCCAAGCGTGGACGGCGTGCGGGCCGGGCGTGACGAGGCCCTCGAGGCCGCGCTGGCCCTGTGACCCGCCGCGAACCTCTGTGACGGTGTTGCGTAGGGTTGGCATGCCCAGCGATCAGCCTATGACGAACGACCACGCGAGCCTCCGCCCCTGGCTGGCTCGCGTGTTTTCTTTTGTCGGCTGGTGTGCTGCTCTCGGTTTGCTGCTGGCACTGGTTGTGGCCCGCCTCATCGACGGTGGCCCCGCGCCGCTGGCGTTCCTCGCGTTGCTCGTGCAGACGTTCGCGTTCCACGCCGGGCTCGCCGTGGCGCTTCTGCTGCTGATCGCCCTCGCGCTCCGCAGGTGGAAGTTGGGCGCGGCCCTTTTGCTGGGCGTGCTCGTGACGGTTGGGCCACTGGGACTCCGCGCCATGCGGCCAGCGGCGGTCGCGATCGACGACGACACGCTGACGGTGCTGAGTTGCAACCTGAGCTACGGGCAAGCGGGCCCCGATCGCCTGCTCATGTGGATCGACGAGATCGATCCAGACGTGATCGTCCTCCAGGAATACGGCGGCGCGTGGCCCGATGTCGTACGGACACGTCTGCTCGATCGATATCCGCACACGATCGAGAACCCACAGCAGCACGCCTTCGGCTCGGCAACGCTCAGCCGGGTGCCGTTCGTTGAGAGCACGATGTTTACATGGCCGGGGCAGTTCGACCTGAAGATGCCCCGCGTCACCATCGCGCATGAGGGTCGGCTGGCCGACGTAACCAACGTCCATACCGTGCCGCCGGTGGCCCTCTCGTGGGTTCGTTGGCAGATGGCACAAGTCCGAGACCTGGCTGGCGAGGGATCGAAACGCCTTGGCTCGATGAGCGACCCCGGCGAGGTCGAAGGCGTGGTCTTCGCCGGCGATTTCAATGCCCCCTGGAATACCAACCACCTGCGCCCGCTCGCACGCGCCGGCTTGTGGGAAGCGCACTCTCGCGTGGGATCGACCCGCGGCGCCA
>CAYGTM010000027.1:0-12485 GCA_964352795.1 uncultured Phycisphaera sp. | reverse complement strand
GCCCGCCAATGGCTAAACCAAGAGCCCAGAAAAGGAGATTGTTCTGGCTGTTGATGGCCCCCAGCAGCACGAAGGCGGTGACGATGGCGTAGGCCACCCCGGGCAGGTGCAGGTGGTACCGGCGGATCGGCCGCGGCTGGCGGGGGTTGGCTCGGGTGGTGCTCAGCCGGGCTGCTCCGCGTCGCTCGTCGTCGGTTTGGGATCAACGCTGCGCGGCTGCCCGGGGCCTTGGATCATCGTGATGTAGAGCGAACGGTAGAAGGAACGCAACGGCACGGTCTTGTCGACGCGCGAGTAGCCCTCGGCCTCCACGATCACGCGCACCGTGCCGCGTGCCATCTGGTTGCCCTTGGTGGGCACGCTGAAGCGGCCGTCCTCGTCGGTCCTGGTGTCCACCAGCGAGCGGCCGTTGCCCGTCAGCGTGACGCGGACGTGCGCGTCGGGGATGCCCACCTGGTCGAGCCTCGTGTCGTCGCGGTCGATCACCGCCACCACGCCGATGGGCCCGGGGATGACCACGCCCTCGAGCCGTGGCGTCGAGCAGGCCGGCAGCAGGAAGGCCATCAGCGCGAGCACGCACACCAGCGTCACTCGTGTCACAATATGCATCGTCGGTTCTCCTTCATGGAGTCTGGGATCACGTCCGTGCGGGGGTCGTGTTCAGGTCTTGAGCGGCGAGGCCGAGCCCGGCAAATCCTTCAGGCTCGCCAGGCCGAACAACTCCAGGAACTGCGGGGTGGTGCCGTAGAGGATCGGCCGCCCGACCTCCTCGGCTCTTCCTTTGATGGCCACGAGCTTGCGTTCGAGCAGCGAACGGAGCACCTCGCCGCAGGCCACCCCACGGATGGCTTCGATCTGGGCCCGCGTCATGGGCTGGCGGTAGGCGATGATCGACAGCGTCTCGATGCTGGCCCGGCTGAGCTTGGTGCTCTGGCGGTGGCGATCGAAGGCGGCCACGATCGGGCCGAACTGGGGCGCGACCATGAGCCGGTAGCCGCCGGCGAGTTTTTCCGCTCGCGCGGGGCGGCCCTGGGCCTCGAGTTCGTCGTTGAGCTGGCTTGCCAAGGCCTCGATGGCGTCCTTGGGCTTGCGGTCGCCCGCGAAGTCGGCCGCCCCCTCGGTCAGGGCCAGGGCTTCCCACAACGCCTCGGCGGGCACGGCCCGCCCAGCGGCCAGGAGGATGGCCTCGAGGCCCGCGGTGAGGGTGGCGGGGGCCTGCGTGGCGTCGGACTGGTCCGTGGCGTGTGCGGTGGGGGTCACGGGTCGATGCTAGGCGGATGAGGATTTGCGCTCACCCTGTGCCGGGCACGCCTCATAGGCTGCAAGAGCCGCTATCGTCCACGCTATGGGGATGCCCAACGAAGCCCTGGTCACGCTTCCAAGCCGTCAGCATCCATATCAAGGGCTCGCCGCCCTCGACGAGGCCGCGCTCTACCGCCGCCGCGAGGGGGTTTTCCTGGTGCTGGCCGGGCTGTTTTTGGCGTCGCTGGCGATGCTCAACATCCTGGGCATCAGCCGCTTCATCAAGCTGGGCGAGTGGACGATGGGTTCGGGCGAGGATGCCTTGGTCCTGACCTTCGCCGTCGCCGTGGGCGTGCTGCCGTATCCGATCACGTTCCTGTGTACCGACTTTATCAGCGAGCTTTACGGCCGGGCGCGGGCGAATGCGGTGGTGTGGATGGGGCTGGTGGTCAACGGCTGGGTCATCGGCGTCTTGTGGCTGGGCGGGCTGCTGCCGGGGTTCGAGGCGGTGGACCCCGAGACCGGTGCGATGGCGCGCGACGCGGCCGGGCGGCTGCCGGTGTTCTTCGAGGTGCGTTCGCTGGCCTTCGTGGCGGTGCTGGCCTCGATGGTCGCGTATCTGGTGGCCCAGTTGGTCGATGTCCAGGTCTTCCATTTCTGGAAGCGCGTCACCAAGGGCCGCCACCTGTGGCTGCGCAATAACGGCAGCACGTTGGTGAGCCAACTCGTGGACACCGTGGCGGTGATCCTCATTACCTACTTCGTGGCCAATGGGTTGCCCATCGACGAGGCCCGTCCGGTGGCAAGCCAGCTCCTGCTCTTCATCGCCACCGGTTACGCCTTCAAGTTTGTCGCGGCTCTGGTGGATACCGTGCCGTTCTATATTGGTTCGAGGTGGCTGGCGCGATACCTGCGTCTGCCGCCGGCCCATGCCCTGCCGTCGCCGCCGCCTGGGGCGGCTGTCGAGGCGGGGGTGGGGTGAATTGTTCTTGCAAGGAGGTAGTGATGCGCGTGATCGTTGGCGTTGTGTTGGGTCTTGCCCTGTGCCTGTCTTCCCCGATGGTGATGGCCCAGGGCACGATTTCCGCGTCCGACGTCTCCTCCTCGCCCGATTTGCTCTACGACTACTTCGACGGCCTCCGCTTCGACCCGGCCGTTCCCACGCCCGAGGGTACGCTTGGGTACCGGGTGGGCCATCGCTTCACGCGGCACGCCGACCGCGTGGCCTATAGCAAGGCCCTGGCCGAGGGCAGCGATCGCGTGCGCTTTGCCGAGTATGGCCGTAGCCATCAGCATCGCCCGCTGGTCATGCTCACCATCTCGAGCCCGGCGAATCTCGAACGCCTCGACGAGATCATAGCGGCCAACCACGAGCTGGCCGACGCCGAGAACATCACCGAGTCGCGGCGGAGCGAGATCGTCAAGAACAATCCCGCCATTGTCTGGTACAGCTTCGGCGTGCATGGCAACGAGGCGAGCTGCGGCGAGGTGTCGATGCAGTTCGCCTACACGCTGGCGGCGGCGGTGAATCAGGAAGTGTCGGACATCCTCGACAACTGCATCATCGTCGTTGATCCGCAGACGAATCCCGACGGCCAGATGCGCTATGTCGCGTGGTACGAGAACGCGGTGGGGCAACATCCGAACGCGAATCCCCACGCCTACGAGCACGACGAGCCCTGGCCCAGCGGTCGCAGCAACCATTACCTGTTCGACCTCAACCGCGACCTGGTGTGGGGCGTGCATCCCGAGAGCCGGGCGCGCCTCGCGGCCATCCGCCGTTACCTGCCGCACCTGCACCTGGATTACCACGAGCAGGGCTACACGAGCCCGTATTTTCTGGGTGAGGGCGACAAACCTTACAACAAGAACATCCCCCAGGACACGCTGGACTGGATCGCGCTGTATGGTCGCGAGAATGCTCGGGCGTTCGACCAGCGAGGCATCGTGTACGCCACGCGCGAGCGGTTCGATTATCTGTACCCTGGGTATGGCAAGGTGCTGCCGACCTATCACGGCGCCATCGGCATGTTGCTCGAGAAGGCCGGCCACGGGCGCGCCGGGCTGGCCATCGAGGTGAGCGACCAGTACACGCTCACGCTGGCCGAGCGCGTGCGCGACCACTTCGTGACGGCCATGAGCTACGCCGAAACGACGGCGAGCCATCGGGAAGCCCAGCTCGAGCGTTTCGCCAAGTTCTGGCGCGATAGCGTCGACGGGGCGGGCCCGGGGCCCAAGGCGTTCGCCATCTCGGCCGACAACGATCCGGCCGTGCTGAAGAAGGTCTGGGACTTCTGCCTCATGCACGGCATCCGCGTCGATCGCCTGACGAGCGCGCTGTCCACTGGCGCGTTTGCCACCTACGACACGGGCGAGTTGGCCGACGGCCTCGAACTGCCCGAGGGGACATGGATCATCGGCACCAACCAACCCATGACCAACCTCGTGCGCGCCATGTTCGAGCGCGTGACCGAAGTCGAAGACCCCGACACCTACGACATCACCGCGTGGAGCCTGCCCATCAGCTTTGGCGTTCGGGCCTGGTGGAGCGACGAGGTGCTGAGCGCCCGCACCGAGCGGGTGACACGCTACGCCCCGCCCACCGCTCGCCTGACCGGCAACGGCGGGGTGGCGCTGCTCATCGATTCGAGCCAGCACAACTTCCCCGTGGCCGTGGGCCATGCCGTCACGCACGACCTGTTCTGCCGCGTGCTGGGCGGCGCGGTCGAGGTCGACGGCAAGACCTTTGCCAAGGGTAGTTTACTGGTCCACACCATCCGCAACCCCGATCGTGACCTGGAAGCCTTCGTGCGCGACGTGCTGGCCGACGGCGTGAGCGTGCATCGCGCCAGCGAAGGCTTTACCGTTTCGGGGCCCATGCTGGGCGACAACGCCAACCCGATCATGCGTCTGCCCAAGGTCTTGCTGGTGACCGGCCCGAGCACCAACAGCCTGAGCGCGGGCCAGCACTGGCACATGCTCGACATCAACTTCCCCTTCCCGCACGCGCGCGTTGAGGCTGGCAGCCTTGCGGGCATGGACCTGAGCGCGTACAGCGTCATCGTCATGCCGTCGATGGGCGGGCTCTCGACCGGCGCGGCCGAGCGCATCGGGGATTGGGTCCGCCGAGGCGGCGCGGTGGTGGCCAGCGACAGCGCGGCCGGTTGGGCCCTGCGCGAGATCGCCAAGGCCGAACCCGAGCGCGTCGAGCGCGCGCCCGAACCCAAGGCCCACACCATGACCTGGGCCCAGCGCGAGGACGCCTCGGTCGAACGCCGTGTTGCTGGGGCGATGGCGCTCACCCGATTGGACACCAGCCACCCCCTGACCGCCGGCGTGGGCGAGCACCAGGGCTGGATGGGCGTGATCGTGCGCGGCACGAGCGACCTGCCGATGCGAGACGACGCCTACGTCGTGGCCCGCTACGACGAAGATCAGCCGATCATCTCGGGCCCGGTCAGCGAGAAGAACCAGGATCTGATGCGCGGCAGCCCGTTCATCATCCACCATCGCGTCGGCAGTGGCTCGGTCATCGTGTTCGCCGACGACGTGACCATCCGCGGCTTCCACCACGCCGGCATGCGGATGCTGATGAACGCGATCGTGTACGGGCCGACACTCTCGAGGTTCTGATCGCGGTTCTAGGGCTTACCTCGGCCGGCGGCTCTCGGTGGTGATGCGGCGTTCCTCGATCCAGATCTGCGGATTCACGCCGTCGCCGGTGTACCGCAGCAGTTGCATCTGGAAGATATAGGACACCTGCAAATCCCGCCCGATCTCGGCGACATCTTCGTAAATCTTGGCGTCCAGGATGTACGACCGCTCGGGCAGCGTGCCGCGGGTGGCCAGCGTCTGGAAGTCGCTGGGCGTGTACCCGATGGCCTGCTGGCTGTTGATGAAGACCTGGAGGATGCGGTTGGTCACGCGATCGCGGTCGATGTTGATCTGGCTCGTGTTGTTCACGAAGCGGTTGATGGCGATGGCGGCTGGGTCACCTTCTCCCCCCTCACCACCACTGATGTAGTTCGAGGCGACCAGGCTCTCGGCCAACTCGATGCCGACGCGCTCGATGTCCTGCACGTCGAGCCCGTGGGTGGTCACCTCGGTGCCCCGGGCTTGCTCGCGCGGGGCGTAGGCGTCGCTTCGGCAGGCGGGCATGGAGAGCACCAGGGCGGTGCCGGTCAGAACGAAAAGTGTCTTGGTGTGCATGATGGAGTTCCTTCTAAGGTTTGGATGGGTCAGGGAGCGCCGATGATCTCGAGTTGGAAGTCGACCGCCCGCGTGTTGGGAGCGATCGCGCTGATGCGGGCTCGCTCGCCAGAGAGCAAAGCACGATCACGGAACTCGTCCATGGCCGAATCGACGGCGAAGCCCTCGGCATCGAACCACTCGAAGCGGTAGCGGACGGCCAGGCGACGGCCGGCCGCGTTGAACAGTTCGGCCTCGACCTTCTTGAAACCGTTGGGCGCCTTGCCCTCGATCAGGCCCACGAGTTGGACGGCCTTGGCCAGATCCTCGTCCCAGATCAGCCGGGCGTCTTCGATGGTTTCGGGCTTGCCCTCGGGCTCGGCGGCCACCGTCGTGTTCACGCGCGGCTGCCAAGCCGAGCAGCCCGCGAGCAGGCCGGCGGCGACAAGGCCCATCGGCAGGATGGTTCGGATTCCAAGGCGTTTCATCGGCATGTTCGATCTCCCTTTCGGTGCATCATTGCGATTCTTCTGTCGTGGTTTCGGGTGCGAAGGTCCACGGTTGGGGTTCCAGCAGCGTGCTGGTGATGAGCGGGGGCACGCCCGGGCGGACCGAGCGAACGAGAATGAGGTTGATGCCGTGCGGCTCGACGGGCATCGAATACGTCGCGGCGCCGATGGTCAGCGAAACACGCCCATCGGGCGGCGTGGCCAGCCGGGCGTACTGCACCTGCTTGGGCAGCGTGGCCCAGGTGCGCAGGTCGGCCTCGTTCGTCGATGCCGCCCAGATCGCCCCGCCGATCATGGTGAACAGGTGCAAGATGGAATCGGTCCGGCGTGCGAACTCGTTGAGACCGACTTGGACGCCAACTTTGAAGGCCGCCGCCGCGATCATGCGTGTGGTCAGCGCGGGCAATCGCGCGCGAAACTCGGCGGCCACGATGCGATCGACGCTGGCCAGCAACGCCGTGTTCAAGTCGCCCGCGCGAAGCGTCGCCACATACGTTTCGTCGAACACCAGATACGGCACGGCGATGGGAATGATCTGGGCCCGATTGGTCACCAGAAAGATCGGCACCGAGATGCGCGTCTGGGCCCGGAACGGCGCGAGCCCGGTCTCGAAGAACACGTACACCAGATCGGGACGGTCGATCTCACCCTGCGCCAGCCGGTCGGCCATATCCAGGTCTTCAAGAATGTATGGGTTCCCAGGAGCCGTGCCGGCCACGCGGCGCAGCAGGTTGCGCGCGACGTCGTCATCGCTCGCGCTCTCGGAGACGCCCAAGAGGTACACCGCGCGGAGCATGTCGATATAGGGATTGGCGAACTCGGCGTACGCCTCGTACTGATCGAGATCGCCGTAGCGATCCCGGGTCGCGCTCTCCAGGCGTGGATCGCCCATGGTGCGATCGAAGTCGCCGGCCTTGCCCCGTGCGGCCGCCTGCTCGTCGCGGACCTGTTCGATGCGGGCCCGATTCTCGGCGATCGCCAAGGCCTGCCAGCGATCGGCCCGCACGAAGTGCTGGCGGGCGTCTTCGATTTCTCCCAGCGCCAAAGCGTTCAGCGCCCGGTACGCCGCCACGAACTGGCGATCGTAAAAGAAGCCCTCGTAGGTGATTCTGTCCGGCGTTCGCGTCATGGCCGAGACGCGCTCGCCCACACTCGCGCCGGGGTTCTTGTCCAGGTCGGCCATGCGGGCCTCGGCCTGGGCAAAGGCGGCGTCGCTCTCGGCGAAGTTGCCCACCATCCGCGCCATCGAGCCGTGCTCGATGAGGGCGATCACCGTCTGGGGCGTGCCGCCGTCGTGCCGGCGCGAGTACGAACGGATGTCGTTCGCCGCCGCCTGGACGTTGCCACGCCGAAAGGTCTGCTGGATGGGGATCAACTCCGAAGCGCAGCCGCCCGGCAGCGCGGCGGCAACCACGCAGAGCAGGATCAGGATGGTGGCGCGGGCATGGGGCATGGCGGTTCTTGCTAGTAATCACTATACTCGGAATCCGAGCGTGTGGTTTACGCCCGCGCTGTCAAGCACGACGCAAAAATCCTATCATAATCCGTACAAATATACTTGCCAGGAATACCTTCGCGTGCCCTTCAGCGGGTATGCCATCAACGCGAAGCAGGAGGTGATGCCTCAGCCCTCAGGCTCGGTCATGCTCCGCGCGTCGAGCAGGGTGTCGAGTTCGGCCTTGGGCAGCACGTTCTTTTCGATGGCGATCTGTCGCACCGTCTTGCCGCTGGCGAAGGCCTCCTTGGCAATGGCCGCCGCGTTGTCGTAGCCGATGACCGGCGCGAGGCTGGTACACATCGCCAGGCTGCCCTCGATGAGCGCGGCACAGCGATCCTCGTCGGGTTCGAGCCCGTCGATGAGCTTCTCGCGGAACACGTCGCTGCTGTTCGCGAGCAGTTCGATCGAGTCGAGCACGTTGGCGGCCATCACGGGCATGGCCACGTTGAGGTCGAGCAGGCTGCCGATGCCGCCCAGCCCGCCCATCGCCACCGCCGCGTCGTTGCCCACCACCTGGCAGCACACCATCATGACGGCCTCGCAGATGACGGGGTTGACCTTGCCCGGCATGATGCTCGAGCCCGGCTGTACGGCGGGCAGTTTCAGTTCGCCGATACCGCAGCGCGGCCCGCTGCCCAGCCAGCGCACGTCGTTGGCGCTCTTGCTCATGCTGACCGCGATCGTGCGCAGGTGGCCGCTGGCCTCGACGAACGCGTCCTTGGCGTGCTGGGCCTCGAAGTGGTTCTCCGCCTCGCGGAACGTGCAGCCGGTCGCGCTGCTGAGTTCCTTGGCCACCAGTGAGCCGAAGCGGGTGTGCGTGTTGATGCCCGTGCCCACGGCCGTGCCGCCCAGGGGCAGTTCGGCGAGGGTCTCAAGAGCACGCTCCAGGCGCTTCTGGCCCTGGCGGACCTGACGCGCGTAGCCGCTGAACTCTTGACCTAAGCGAATCGGCGTGGCGTCCTGAAGGTGCGTGCGTCCGATCTTGACGATGCCGTCCCACGCCTTGGCTTTGGCTTCGAGCGCGCCGGCCAGGCGGTCGAGCGCCGGGAGCAGATCCTTCTCGATGGCCACCACCGCGGCGATGTGCATGGCGGTGGGGAAGGTGTCGTTGGACGACTGCCCGTAGTTCGCATGGTCGTTGGGGTGCACGCCACCCGCGTCGAGGTAGGCCTGGTCCTTCGAGCTGCCGATGGGCGCGCCACGCTCGAGGCACACGAGGTTGGCGATGACCTCGTTGGCGTTCATGTTGGTGCTGGTGCCGCTGCCGGTCTGGAAGGTGTCCACCGGGAAGTGGCGTTCGAGCCCGCCGTGGTCCTTGAGCCCGTTCGTGATCGCCTCGCACGCGCGCTCGATGGCGGCGGTGCGATCCTTGTCGACCAATCCCAGTTCGGCGTTGGCGCGCGCGCAGGCGGCCTTCAGCGTGCCATATGCCCGGATGATCGCCATCGGCACGGGCCTGCCGCTGATCGGGAAGTTCAGCACGGCCCGCTGCGTGCTGGCACCATACAGCACGCCTTCGGGCACCTCCATCGGGCCCATGGAGTCCTTTTCGATGCGGGTCTTGGACGCGGTCATCGTGCTCGAAGAGGCCATGAGGGCTCCTGGAATGGGTGGCGTGGCAGGTCCGATTGGGGAACTGATTGGGTGATCCCGACCATCGTATCGGCCCCGGGGTGAAAGGGGGTGAAAGGATCATCACGCAACCCGGCCGGGGAGGGCCCGTACAGTGAGACGGAGCCGCGACGCCGCACCCACGCCCACATGTCCAAGGGGAACCTTCCATGCTTTCATCGACTCGATTCGTCGCCGCCGCCGCCATCGGCCTCACGCTGGCCAGCAGCGTGTTCGCCCAAGGCGTGGTCCGCCAGGGTGAGCGACGGGACTGGACGATCCGTTTCCGCGCCAACATCCGGGCCTGGCAGGACGAAGGCAACCAGCGGCAGCGACGTGGCGCGTCCTTCGACACCTGGGCGTTCGAGCAGGCCACGGTGGTCGTGCCCGTGCTCGAGCGCACCAGCATCAGCCGCGCGCAGGATGATAAGACGACCATGAAGGTTCGCGTGGATGATCAAGACGCCACGCCCGCACGCACCGATCCGTATGTACCATTGCCCAACCGCCACGCCGGCGCGCGTTACCTGGGCTGGGCCATCGGCAAGGGCAGCGCCCGCGATATCGAGGTGGTGACCGAGATTTCCCTGACGTCCTTCGACGTGACTCTCGATGACCAGCGCGCCCTGAGCGTCGAGTGGCCCGCGGGCGACTGGCCAGCCGACGCCCTGAGCGCGCTCGACCCGCAGGTAGGCGTCGAGCTGGGTCTGGACGGTGAGACCTACGACGGGCTGGATCGCACCGCCCGGTCCATCGACAGCCTCATCAAGCGGCTGGGCCGCCAACCGCGCGATGTGCCGCCGTACCTCGTGGCCAAGTACCTCACCGGTGCCGTGTGGGCTCACATCCGTTCGCGTGACGGCAACGGGCTCAACACCGCTCGCACTGGCGAGATCGAGGGCATCGATGTTGCGGGCGTGCCCACCACCTTCGCGCGCCGCCGGGGCAACCAGTTCGAGACGTGCGCGCTGCTGGTCTACACCATGCGACGGGCCGGGCTGCCGGCTCGCATGGTCATCGGCCTTGTCGCCGACTCCAGGGGCGACAACGAGGACGAGATCACCGGCGATCGCGGCCGCAAGGGTGAGATGATCTGCTGGGTCGAGTTTGCCTTGGTCGAAGGCGGCCGGACGACGTGGGTGCCCGTCGACCTGAACGGCATGATGAGTTCGTCCAGTCGCGCCCCGGACATCGCCGACCTCGAGACGCTGCGCAAGCCGTGGGACGGCTTCGGCACCATCGACGACTCGCGCTATTGGGCGCCCTTTGCCCACCATGTGCATCCGCCGCTGACCGTCAAGGCCTATGGCTCGCCGGGCTTCTGGGGGATTTACGCCGAACCCACCGAGCCCGGCCGGGCCGAGCAGATGATCCTCTTCGACGTGACGAGCACGCCGGTGACCGCCGAGACGCGCCAGCAGCGTAAGGAAGAAGAGTCGGGCGGCGACCCCCAGCCCCGACGCCGGCGGCGGTAGCACTCCGTATGCTGGTGGCATGGAACTCTCGCCCGCCGACCTGTGCCCGTCTCAACTCAGCCCCGCCGACCGCTACAAGCTGCTGATCGGCCTCATCGTGCCCAGGCCCATCGCGTTCGTCTCGACCATCTCACAAGATGGCCGAACGAACCTTGCACCATTCAGCTTCTTCTGCGGCGTGGGCAGCGAGCCCATGATGCTTGCCTTCTGCCCGGCCAGCGACGGCAGGGGTATGGACAAGGACACGATGCGCAACGTCCGCCTTCCCCATGATCCCGATGATCCCGATGATCCCGACCACCCCGGCGGCACGGGCCAGTTCGTGGTCAACATCGTTACCGAGGCCATCGCTCGGCAAGTTTCCGCCGCCGCCGAAGAGCTGCCGTATGGCCAGAGCGAGTTCGATCTGTCGGGCCTGACGCCGGTGGCCAGCAGCGTGGTCAAGCCCCCGCGCGTGGCCGAGTGCCCGGCGGCCTTCGAGTGCGTCACGCGCCAGATCGTTGAGACCAACCCCGGTGTGCCCAGTAGCGGCAACCTCGTGCTGGGCGAGATTGTCCGCGTCCACGCGATCGAGGGTATCCTGAACGAGCGCTACCACACCGACGCGGCCCTGCTGGCCGCCTTCGGCCGCATGGGCGGGCCGACGTACTGCACGACGCGCGATCGGTTCGATCTTCCCCGCGGACGCGCCGCGCTCGAGTGAGGGGCAAGGCCCAGTGCCCGCGCCGCGTGCGCGCACGATGACGCCACCGTGAACCGTGGAAAACGTCCCACGGTTCGCGGCGGCGCCACGCTGGCGGCGATGGACGCCCCCTCAGGCGGCCTCCTCGCCGGTCAACACGACCTCGGCCGAGTTGCCCGCGCCGAAGGCCACCATGAAGAACGCCGGGTCGCCGCGGCTGGTGGTGCGAAAGCCCACGATCCGGTAGGTCACCGTGCCGGTGCCGTTGGGGATCGTCTCGTCGACGAACCTGCGCTCGCCGGCGTTCATGATGAAGGTGAAGGGCGCGCCCTGGCCGGTGCCGTCGCGCCGGCGGACCTCGTAGTTGACCGAGTTGGTCCCCTCGTTGTCGCACTCGAAGGCGACCTCGAGCGCCCCGCCCTGGATGAGCCGGGTCTCGAACTTGTAGGGCACGCCCGGCGCGGGCGCGGGCGAGGGATCGGCCGGCGCGGGGATCTGGGCCAGGGTGTAGATGGCCTCGGGGTTGGTGCTCCCCTCGGCGAAGCCGCGGATGATGCCCACCGATTGGCTGGCGTAGTCGCGCATGGCCTTGGCCTTGGCGTGGTAGTCCGCGAAGGCGGCCTTCTTCTGATCGTCGAGCTGCAACGCCGTGGCCAGGGCCGCCGCGGCCAGGTCCTTGCGCTGGGTCAGCTCCAGCACGCGGGCCGCGTCCAGCCCGATGGTGGTCGGGTCGGCCGGCCAGTTGGCCAGGTGCGTGGTGGTCCAGTCGATGGCGGCGGGATAGCTCTGTGGGATGGTGCTCATGAGGCACCTCCGATCTTGCGGGTGCTGCGGCCGGCGCTGGTGCGCGTGGCCTGGGTGCGAGAGGGTCCAGACGCTGTCTGCAATCGTCCGTGCGTGTTCACGTCGATCTCCAAGTCGTGCCGCCCGAGATCCATCCCGAGCGGCGGGGTGCGGTTCGCGTGGGCCGCCGGGCCAACACGGCCCGGCCAATAACCCCCGATCCGGGGGGTTCATCGAGCCGTCCGGGACCCCACTTCAGTCCGAGTCCGGAAAATCACGAAAAAAAGTCGACCGGTTCTCGGACCTCCCGCGCAGGGTGGGGGCGGGGGCCCAATGGCCTGTTTTGTTCGGGTAAGGATCGTTCAAAACCGCGATTGGAGCCCCTCAGAAGGGGTCAGGACCGTCGCCACCCCAACATTGACCTCCGATCTGCGCGGGTCAAACGACGATCTGCGCGGTCAACACGGAGGTCTGCGCGGTCAAGACGACGATCTGCG
>CAYGTM010000026.1:0-12636 GCA_964352795.1 uncultured Phycisphaera sp. | reverse complement strand
GTGGGCCCGCTCGAACGCGTTGCGCATCTTGGCCGGGTCGTGCCCGTCGACGGTGATGGGCTCGAGCCCAAAAGCCTTGAGCTTCTCGGCCAGCCGCTCGGGGCTCTGCTGGACGCTCACGCGGGCGGCCTGCCCATACCCGTTGCAGTTGAAGATGGGGACAACCTTGCGCAGCTTGCGCTCGGCCAGGTAATCCAGGGCCTCGGCGATCTGTCCCTCGCGGCTCTCGCCGTCGCCGATGATGCAGTAGATCACCCGATCGCGGCCGTCCAATCGGTCGGCCTCGGCCAGGCCGCACGCGACCGACAGGCCTTGGCCCAGCGAGCCGGTGGCGGCGTCGAAGAATGGGAACCCTTCCATCGGGTTGGGGTGGCCGTCGAGCACGCTGCCCTGCTTGCGGAGGGTGGCCACGTCGTCGAGGGTGAGCGGGCGGCGGTTCTCGGGGTCCTTGCCCACCATCACGCCCAGCTTGCAGGCGGCGGCATACACGACTGGGACGGCGTGCCCGGCCGAGAGCACCAGCCGGTCGCTCGTGGGATAGTCGGGGTACTCGGGGCTCCATCGCATGGTGTGGAAGAGCAGCACCGTGGTGATGTGCGCGAGGCTCATGGCGGTCGTGGGGTGCCCACTGCCGGCGGCCTCGGTCATCTCGAGGGACATCTTGCAGAGGTCGATGGCTTGGGCATGGACGGCGGCTTCGAAGGACATGGGCGCTTCCTTTCACTGGCCCCAACGCGCCCCAAGGCCGGCGGCGGTCGCCGCGACCGTGGGACGAGCCGGGCCTGGGCGAACGAATCGCCGAAGGCCGCTGCTGTCACCCCTATGGAGCGCCGGACCGCCCTGGGGGCGGGTGCCGAGGGTCTCTTGTCGTGCCAAACGAGCCGCCGGGCCCCGCGGTGGAGCCCCACGCCTCGCTTCGCACCGCAGAGTATCTGCCGGCCTGCCCTCAATGGCAACCCCGGACGCGTCCTAAAGAAGGCCCTTGCCGAAATCCTGGCCCGAATCGGGCTTGGGAGCACCCTGATTCCTGGGGTCCGGGCCGGGCTTGGCGGTGTCCGGGAGGGATTCCATCGCCGCCCGACGAGATGCCCGGATGGTATCGCCGTCGGTGTACCACCGGATGTGGTCGGCCATCAGTTCGGCCGCGGGCCGGTTGCCCCCAATGCCCACGTCGATGGTCAGGTCGGTCATGGTTGGGGTCAGGCGGATCAACCGGAGGATGGCCAGGTCGCCCCGCTCGCTGCGAATCTGGTACACCCGCGTCCTGACCACCCCCTTGCTCCTGAGTTCGGTGGTCAGCTCGACCTTGAGGTCGAGCCCCACCATCGCCCGCTCGGCGGCCAGGGTCACGTTGTCGAAACTCGCGTCCTCGACGAACTTCAGCCGCGAACCCGACCAGGCGGCAAAGCCGGCATTGGCAACCGACGCGATCGGTGCCAGCCCCAGGGCGCAGCCAGCCGCCACGGAGCACAGCACGGCCAGCACAATAACACGCATCAGGATGGCTTGGTTGGGGCTCAAGGTCCAGCTAGTTTTACGCACAATTCGCGCACATGCCATACAGCACGATCTCGTGCCGCGACACCTTGAAGCCATCGGGCGCCAGGCTCGATGGGTTGCTCACGCAGCCCTGCATCTCGTACACCCGGCCGCACACGTCGCACTTGAAGAAGTGGTGGTGGCTGTGGGCCCGCTCGGCCGGCTCGTATCGGGGCGGCTCACCCGGCAGTTCGACCGCGCTCAGTTCCTGGTCCTCGATCATGAGCTTGATCGTGCGGTACACGGTGGCCAGGCCGATGCCCGGCACGTCGTGCTGGGCCCGGTCGAGCACCTCCTGGGGGCCCAGCGGGCCGTCGGCGTCGGTAAAGACCGAGCGGATGGCCCGGCGCTGGCGGGTATCTCGTGTCATCGGGGCAGTTTATGCCCCCCGGCGAGGGCGGGTTGTACAATGCCGCGATGCCCGGATCAGAAGTACCCGTATCGGACCGCCTCTATCTCGACAACGCCGCCACCAGCTTTCCCAAGGCCCCGGGCGTGTACGAGGCCATGGCACGCTATGGCCAAAGCATCGGGGCCTCGCCCGGCCGCGGCGGCTATTGGGAAGCCCGCCAGGGCGCGGGCGTGCTGGGCGAGTGCCGCCGCCTGATCGCGCGGCTCCTGAATGCTCCAAATCCCGATCACGTCGTTTTCACCCTCAACACCAGCGACGCGCTGAATCTGGCCATCAAGGGCGTGGTGTTCCATCGGCTGCGCACCGATCCCGACGCTCGCATCCATGTGGTGACCACCGCCATGGACCACAACTCGGTGCTCCGCCCGCTCAACGCGCTCGTCGCCATGCTGCCGGGCATGTTCCGCTGGACGCGCGTCACCGTCGACGAACTGGGCCAGGCCGACCCGACGGACATCGAGGCGGCCATCACGCCCGAGACGGCCCTGGTCGCCGTGGTCCACGCCAGCAACGCGACGGGGGTCATCCAGCCCATCGCCGACATCGGCCAAATCTGCAAGCGCCACGACGTGCCGTTGCTGGTCGATGCCGCCCAGAGCGTGGGCCACCTGCCCCTCGACGTGCGGCGCGACGCCGTCGACCTGCTGGCCTTCCCCGGGCACAAGGGCCTGCTGGGCCCGCTGGGCACCGGCGGGCTGTGGATTTCTCCGGGCATGGAAGACCGCCTCGACCCCCTGCGCGAGGGCGGCACGGGCTCACGCAGCGAGCACGACACCCAGCCGACCGACCTGCCCGACAAGTACGAGCCCGGCTCGCACAACACCGTGGGCATCGCCGGGCTCATCGAAGGCGTGCGCTCCGTCCTCGATCGCGGCATCGACCACTTGCGCGCCCACGAGGTCTCGCTCATCGAGCGCTTCATCGCCGGGCTCGACGAGGTTCCGGGCGTGCGGCTCATCGGCCCGCGTGACCCCGAACGGCGCGTGGCCGTCTTCGGCCTGGTCTTCGATGGGATGCATCCCAACGAGGCCGCCGACCGGCTGGAACACGACCACGGGTTGCTCGTTCGAGCCGGGCTGCACTGCGCTCCGGGCGCGCACGAATCGATGGGCACCACGGCCCTGGGCGGCACGGTGCGCGTGAGTTTCGGGCCCTTCACGACGGCGGCGGATGTGGAACGAGCTTTGGCGGGCATCGCGCACGTTGCAAGCAAGGCCACGGTCGGCACATCGCACTAAACGAGTCCACGTCGTCAGACGTGGGCCTCTTGTGCGCGCGAACACCAAAAAAACCACGTCTCACGACGTGGGCTCGTACTGCAAGCACTTGCGATTGTCTAGGCCTTTGCCACCGGCCGGCGTCGCAGCAACCAGACCGAAGCCAGCCACCGCAGGCTCCACCCGAGCCGGTGCAGTTTGAGTTGCACGTCCAGCCGACGCAGCGAGGCGTCCTCGGGGTCGACCGAGAGCCCCTGCTTGAGCCAATACCGAGCGCGTGACCATTGGCCCTCGCGCAGCAAGGCCAGCGCGATGTTGTGCATCGCCGGCACGAAGCGCGGGTCGAGCCGCACGGCCTCGCGCGTGGCATCGATGCCCGACGAGCGGTCGCCCGCGTGGAAGTGCGCCAGGCCCAGCCAGTGCCACAGCCGGGCATCGTGAGGTCGCATCCGCACCGCGCGGCTGAGCACGCGGATGGCCTGCGTCCGAGCGCCGGCGTCGATGAGTAACTCGCCAAGCTCGGCCAGGGCCGCGCCGTCGGTGGAAAGGTCTTCGCTGCCCTCGCGTTCGGCCGCGCGGTGCAAGCGCTCGACCTCGGCTTCGAGCAGCTCGATGGTGCGCTGGCGATCCTCGGCCTTGGGCGAGGCCAGCAGCAATCGGGCCAGGCGGCGCGTGACCTCGCCCTGATCGGGCTCGAGCCGGCGCGCCACGTCGAGGTGCACGATGGCCTTGCCCGGCTCGCCGCGCTTCTCGTGCAGGAAGCCCAACTCGGCGTGGGCCTCGGCGTGGTCGGGTTCGAGTTCGAGCACGCGGGAGAACTTCTCGCGCGACTCGTCGAAGCGGCGCATCTCCACGAGCAAGCGGCCCAGGTTCATGAGCACGCCCACGTCGCCCGGATCCTCGCGCAGCTCGATCAGGAACAACTGCCGCGCCCGCTCGTGCCGGCCGGTCTGCCAGTACGCCTCGGCCAGCTTGGCCTGCACGCCGGGCAGGTCGGGCTCGAGCCGCGCGGCCTCGCGCAGGCACCACACGGCCCGGTCGTGCAGCCCGCGGGCCAGCAGGCTGGCAGCGATGGCCGAGTACGCCTCGGCACACTCGGGCTTGCGTTGTTGGAGCATGTAGAACGCCAGTTCGGCCTCGTCGTGCTCGCCCAACTCGGCATGGGCCTCGATGCGCGCGATCGCCGGGTACACCTCTTCGGGTTCGGAAGCCTCGGCCTTGTCGAACCACGCCAACGCCTGACGGGTCTTGCCCGCGCGCACGAGGTTCACGCCCGCGGCCATGGCGGCGTTGAAATCTCCCGATCGCAACTGATAACTCTCGCCGAAAGCCGACGCGGCCTCGTCGTACCGCCCGTCGGCTTCAAGAGCAACACCGAGGTTGAAAAGCCAATCGGGCTGATAGGGATTCAGGGCGATGGCTTCGCGCAGGGCAGCGGCGGCCTCGGCCCACCGGCCGGCCTCGTAGAGATCGTGCGCCCGCTCGACGTGGGCCTCGGCATCGATCCAATCGCTCATGGCGCCCTTGCGTCCTCCGCGGGCGTGCTCCATCCACCATGCCCGCGCTCACATTGTATCGTCGGGCGGGCCCGGTTCTCTCCGCAAAGCGCTCCGCCGGGCCGCCGACACGACCATTCTCGGGCCATCGCGTCACAACCGACACTAAACAACAGTGAGGCCACGCCCACAGCCATATGAAACGATCCAAAACGCGGGGTGGTTCATCCTTTGAATCACACAAAATAAGAATCACCCGCCCCGATCAGGATCGGGGCGGGCGATGATCATACCAGATCAATACCCGATCAAAATACGATCAAGTATTAGCGGCGGTCGCGGAACTCGGGCTGCTCGACGCCATAGGTGATGTACGCCTCACGCAGGTTGCGAGGCATCGTGAACACACGAACGTCTTCGGGCAGGGTCTGGCCGCTGGTCAGCATGGCCTTGGTCGCGTCGATGACGACACTCTCGGAGCCGATGCTCACGATCGTCCAGGGCACGACGCGGTCCTCGTCGCCGATGCCCAGGAAGTTCTCGTCCGGGTCGAGCACGAGGAAGGCCACCGAGCCCGAGCTGAGTTCGATGATGGAGTCCTCGATCTGGCCCCAGTCGCTCTCGCGCGTCTTGGCGTCCTGGCTGCTCACCTCGGACAGCAGGGCCAGCGCGCCCGGGCGGCGATCGTCGCCCGAAGCGCCCATCCGGCGTTCGCCGCCCCATGCCGGCTGCCCGCGGTCGTCCTCGAAGCGGAACTCCTCGCCGTTGATGGTGGCCTTGCCGACGATCATGTGGTCGCCGTCGCCCTTGCGGACGGTGCCCTCGAAGGTATCACCGCGGATGGGCGCGCGATCGGTGCCGAACACGTGCCACGCCGGTCCGAGCACGACCTTCTTGGTCTCGCCCGACCCACCACCACGGGTCTCGATGGTCGCGACGGCCCATTGCTGGCCATCGATATCCTTGCGCGTAAGCGAAGTAATCCGACCGTTGAGCTTGGTTTCCTCGCCCTTTTCGGCCTGGCGCTGCTGGGGCTTACCGCTGGCGTCGTTGCTCTTGCCCCATGATTGAGTGCGGGCCATGCGGGCCGAATCGAGGGCGTACAGCTTGTCTTCCCAGCCGTCTTCCAGGCGCGTCCAACCCTGGGGCAGGGGCCGATCCTCGCCCTTGCCAATCGCGTCCGCGGCGACGTTCAAGGCCACGCTCTCTTCGGCCGGGTTGATGACCAGGGCCTCGAAGGGCAGCGCGACATGCGAGCCGCCGAAGCCCAGGAACCCGCCCTCGCGGATGACCACATGCTCGATGCGGCCCGTCCCGCGGTTGATGATGATCTCGTCGATGGTGCCCAGATCGTCGTCCACGTCGTTGCGCAGGCTGGACCCGAGCAGGTCGCTGCCACGAATGAACGTGAGGTTGCGGACCTGCTTCTCCTGGTTCGTGTACCGTTGGTCCTGCTGCGTGTCTTGGGCATTCGCACGGACATCAAACGCCGAAAGGGCAAAGGCCCCCGCGGCGGCCGTGCCGGCGGCGATGACGAGGGTCAATGCGGTCTTGTTCAAGTTCTGGCTCAGCATGGTGTGGCTCTCCTTGAGAGTCTCGCCGTCAGTTGGCCCCACACAGGCCCGTCACTTCCGGCGATATCCATGTAGACAGTTTCCCACCGACCGCTGAACCGACCGTGACAATGCGGTGAATCGCGGCTCATACTGGGTGCATCACGCAAAAGCCGCCCGATTCGGGCGGCTTTGTCGCGGTTCACCTAAGCAATGACCCCAACGGGATTCGAACCCGTGTCGCCGCCGTGAAAGGGCGGTGTCCTAAACCACTAGACGATAGGGCCACGTCTGACGAGCGTGAGGGTAGGTCAAAAACGCCGCCGTGCCAAGCCTTGGGAGCTGCCGGTGCCCAACAATCGCTGATGGCCGATTCCAGCACAACCTTCGTGGAAGCCAACTTCGACAGCCTCGTGGGCCCGACCCACAACTACGCGGGGCTGGCCCACGGCAACCTGCTGAGCACTGCCCACGCCGGGCTGGTGGCTTATCCCAGGCGGGCGGCCCTCCAGGGTCTGGAAAAGATGCGGCGGTTGCGGTCGCTGGGGCTCATCCAGGGCGTGCTGCCGCCTCAGGTCCGGCCCGACGTGGACTTCCTTCGATCGGTGGGTGTGGGGGGTGTGAGCGGCGAGGACGACGCGGCGAAAATCGCCAAGGCCGCGCGCGAGGCACCCAGGCTGCTGGCCAGCGCGTGCAGCGCCAGCAGCATGTGGGCGGCCAACGCCGCGACCGTGTCGCCCGCGGCCGACACCGCCGACGGGCGGGTCCACCTGACCACGGCCAATCTGGTGACCAACGCCCACCGCGCCATCGAGGCCGCCCAGACCCCGCGCACGCTCGGGGCCATCTTCGCCGACGAGAACCGTTTCGCCGTGCATCCCGCCCTGCCCGCCACGCCGGACTTCTCCGATGAGGGAGCCGCCAACCACACCCGATTCGCGCGCGAGCACGGCGATGCGGGCGTCGAGTTGTTCGTGTATGGCAGGCTCGGCCCGGGCGAAGCCTCTGGCCTGAACCCCGGCATCAGCGGGGTGGCCATCCCCCGCCGCTTCCCGGCCCGGCAGACGCTCGAGGCCAACCGGTCCATCCCGCGGCTGCACGGGCTCGATGCCAAGGGCGTGGTGTTCGCCCAGCAACACCCGGGCGCGATCGACGCGGGGGTGTTCCACAACGACGTAATCGCGGTGGGCAACGGGCCGGTGCTGCTGGCCCACGAGACGGCATTCGCCGATCGGGACGGCACGCTGGGCAGCCTCCGCTCGGCGTGCGAGGCCCGGGGCTTCGAGTTGGTCCACGTCGAGGTGGACGCCGCCCGCGTGCCGCTCGAGCTGGCGGTGAAGCGGTACCTGTTCAACAGCCAGCTCGTGACGTTGCCCGATGGCACGATGGCCCTGATCGCGCCGACCGACTGCCAGGACGAGCCGGCAATCGTCGAGGCCATCGACCGGATCGTGGCCGACCCGGCCAACCCGATCGCCGCGTGCCACTACGTCGATGTCCGCCAGAGCATGCAGAACGGCGGCGGGCCGGCGTGCCTGCGGCTGCGGGTGGTGCTCGGGCCCGATGACCTCAGGGCCGTCGCCCCCGGGGTCATCCTGACCGACGAGTTGGGGCTCAAGCTCGAAGGCTGGATCGAGCGGCACTACCGCGAGGCCCTGGCACCCGCCGACCTGGCCGACCCCAGGCTTCTGGACGAGTGCAAGGCCGCCCTGGACGAGCTGACGGGCATCCTGGGGCTGGGGTCGATCTACCCCTTCCAGAAGGCCGCCGTCACGGTCTGGTAGGGCCGACGATCTGAATCTAAAAAAATGTGTGCGTGTCGCGTGAGCGACGGCCCCGGTTTGCGCTCTTGGTTGTGGAGGGGGTGGCAGCCGCCCGTTCGCCCGTGCATACCCCCGGGCGTCGCTGGCTGCCGTCACCTGACCGATGGTGGCTTTGGGAGAAGCCGCTTCTCGGATCCGAGGGAGAGCGGGGCGGCCGGCCGGTGCTCGCACTGGCCGGTCGCGCCCGTGCGCGCCTGCACGGCGATGCTAATGCTGGACAATAAAGTAATAGCGATTACTGGCGAATTGGCGGAAGCCTCCGGTGGTGAGGTCTCCGTCGTCCATGATGCCGTCCACGATGGCCATGAACGCCGGGCTCTTGCGCGTGGCGGCGTCTTGGAAGTGGACGCCGATGCCCAGGGTGATGTCGTAATCCGGTCGTGCTTCGCTGTCCCACGAGCCGTCGATAGGGGTGCCGCTCTCCCAGGCCGCGGGGTCGATGTAGTCTTCGAGGCCATCGGGGATGATGCCCGAGCCGCCGTCGCCGATCCAGAACCCGGTTTGCGCGCGATGCATGACGGCGGCATCGGTGAAGAGCTGGATTTCGCGCGCGAAGGCGGTCTGTCGCACATCGCCCATGGCGTTGGCGGCCTGGGGCACGACGATAGCCGCCAGCACGCCCAGGATGACCACGACGATCAGGATCTCCACGAGCGTGAAGCCCGGCCTGGAGCGAAGATGGCACATGGTCGCCCTCCAACGCGATCGCACGTCCCCGCGGGTGGTCGCTTGCTTCCAAGGATCGATTGGAATCTGGGGCAACTCCACGCAAGGGCGCGCGAAGGTCGCCATCTGCAAGGATGGCGCGGCATGGGTGTTCGCGGATGTGTTATCGGATTGCTGGCAAGGCCCGATCACTCGCAACCGGCGTCGAACGCGTTCTGAAAGGCCAGGAAGTCGAAGATCGTCAGCGAGCCATCGCCGTCGAAATCGGCGGCGAGGTCGCCCGAGTCGAAGAGGTTCTGGAACTCGAGAAAATCGAAGATCGTCAGGTCACCATCGCCGTCGAGGTCGGCTCGGCACTCGCTCGAGGCGCCCAGCACCAGATTCATCATGTTTTCCCAAACCAGTTCGGCCTCGGTGCTGCCGTCCCACTCGTCCATCAGGAACGTGGCGATGGTGCGGCCGTCGTTGCTCAGGATTGTCACCGGGCTGCGTAGGGTGCTGATCATGGCCAGGCCCTCGGTGTCTGGGCGGATGAGGAAGGCAGCGCCGTCGCTGGCCCACTCGTCCTGCCAGTCGAACCAGGGCACGGGCACGCCCTCGAAGATCGCTTCCGCGGCAGCCGTGCCGGACGAACTCACGAAGGCTCCGTCCGTCAGCGAGATGTCCTGGGCGCCATCGGCACCGAAGGCGTCGAGCAGGGTATCGTCGTATGTACCCTGCCATGTGGAGAGAATGGCCCGCCCACCGGCATTGACGAAGCCCACCAGGCCGGTGGTCCCACCGTCTGGCCCATCGTTGGGAAAATCCATGACCACCAACTCCCACGCCTGGCTACCGAGCAGGTCGTTGAAATCGCCAGCGGTGCCGAGGACAACCTCGCCCGGACGGATGACCTCGGCGGCATTGAGGGCGTAGCCGTTGATCGAGTCGTTGTCATAGACGAGGATCTGGGCCCGAAGCGGGGTGGTTGCGGCGGCAAACACCGTAAGTGCGAGGCAGCCGACGATGGGTGTGGCATGACGCATGGTTTGCTCCGTATCGATTTGAATGGATCACTCTACACAAGATTCTAAACGCCCGATGCCTCTGATTGACCAACCATGATACATCGACAGGACCTCATGCCTTGGGCATCCGTGAGCAGGCATGTCCCCAACGGCTTATAATATGCACACTGATTTGTGGGAAAATGAGTTTGGCGTTTGATGGGCGTGCTGGTATACTGTCTCCGGAGGCCCGGGATGCCACAGTCCGCTCGCCATGCTTTCACCCTGATTGAACTGCTGGTGGTCATCGCCATCATCGCGCTGCTCATCGGCATCCTGCTGCCCAGCCTGGGCGCGGCCCGCGACGCCGCCCAGACCACCATCTGCTCTCAGAATCTCCGGTAGATGGGCCTGGCGATGACCGTGTACGCCACCGATTACGAGGATCGGATCTGGCCGGCCGAGGATTGGGCGTTTGGTCGGACGGCGGCGGGCGCGATCGATCGCTCGGAGCCGGGCGTGATCTTCGACTATGTTGAGGACGCGCACGAGATTTGTGGGTGCCCCAAGAACAAGCGTCGCTCGGGGGACGGTCGCAGCGCGGGCACGCTGTATGGCGCATCTACCGATCTGAACTTCGATTACACGATGTTCGACGAGATCCAGGGCTATCGGTTGGGCCAGGAGGTGCAGGTCGCCCGCCTGACCAACGTGACGGGGGCCAAACCCGTCCGCATCACGGCGACCGCGGGCGAGACGCTGCTGACGGCCATGCGGGGCGTGCCGGTGTACATCGAAGAGAGCACCTGGCTCTACAACCAGCAGTTCACCGAGGGCTATTGGGGCAACCTCGACCAGATCACCGACCGCCACGACGGCGGCGGCCACATCCTCTACGCCGACGGGGTGGTCGAGCGGACCAAGTTCGACAAGGGGCCGCGGGGCGAGAAGGTTGAAGAACCCCAGGATTTCACGGGCAACTGTGTCTATGCCCGGGTCAACAACGGCAACGCGGACTGGTGGAAGATCACCGATCGCGGGCAGAAGTACGGCTGGATCAACTCGCCGCGCAACTGACACGTCTTGGGCGGTGGTACCATGCCCCATGCACGCCACCCCGACCGCCCTGACATTGCTCCTGATGGCCGGCACCGCCCATGCCCAGTTGCGCTTCGTCGACGCGACCGCGCGGCTGGGCCTCGAAAACGCCGACGGGCCGATCAACGCCGCCCATGTGTGCGCGGCCGATCTTGACGGGGACGGGTTCGATGATCTTGTCGTCTCCCGCGCGCGCGTGTTCTTGAATCGGGCCGCCGAGGACGGTGGTCGGGCGTTCGTGGAAGTCGAGGCAGCGGGCCTGCCCGAGCATCGCGCGGGTGACATCGTGGTATTCACCGACGTGGATGGCGATGGGCACGCCGACGCGATCATCGCGCGATCGCTCGACACGCGGGCGGAGAACTTCGTGCCGCCGGCCGAGGGCACGCCACAAAACCTCGCCTGGCTCAAAGGCAACGGCGACGGCACGTTCGGCGCTCCACTCGGATCGTTCACCGAGATCGAGGCCGCCACCGCCGGCACGACCGCATCGGTCGCGGTGGGCGATGTCGACCTCGACGGCCGGCTCGACATCGTACTCGGGCAGTGGTATATGCAATACGGCGCGGGCTACGCGGGCCATGCCAACGACGTGCTGCTGCAACACGAAGGCGGCCGTTTCGAGCGGATGCTGCTGCCCGTCGACGGCGTGGCTTTCGACGAAGATGCCGACCCGCAACCCGACGCCGGGGGGCGGCCGACCTATGGTGTGCTCGTGGCCCATGTGCTGGGCGGCGGCGCGGCAGGGAACTGGCCGCAGATTCTTGAACTCAACTACGGCCGGCGGTGGAACAGGCTCTGGGTGCGCGGCGATGATGGCTCGTGGAGTGACGAAGCGCCGGGCGTGAAACTCGACGGCGACGTAATCCGCCACGGCCGGCACCCCGACTGGCTCAAGGAACGGGCCAAGGCCGACCCGCGGTTCGACCGCGACGACGAGCCGCCCTTTCGCGCGAACGGGAACACCTTCGACGCGGCCATCGGCGACGTGGACGGCGACGGTGCCTTTGACGTGCTGCTGGCCGAGATCACGCACGGGTGGGCGGGAGAGAGCAGCGATCGCTCGCGCGTGCTGGTTCGGCGTGACGGCGTGGCGGGGCCATTGTTCATCGGTGTGGACGCGATGTCGCTCGAGCGTGCGCCGACCGACCCGACCATCCAGAGCTGGAACCAGGGCGACATCTATGGGGCGCTGGCCGACTTCGATCTCGACGGTCGGCTCGACGTGCTGCTGTGCTCGAGCGACTACCCCGACAACCAACGATTGCGGCTCTGGCGGCAGCAGGAGGATGGATCGCTCAACAACATCACCAGTTGGGTTGGCCTGGACCACATCGGCGCCGCGCAGCCGGCATTGCTCGACTTCGACGGCGACGGCGACCTGGACATCATTGTGGGCCAGGGTTTCAACCGCCTGGACGCGGCACAGCGGGCCGGCCGCACCCCGCGGCTGCGAGCCTTCGAGAACCGATCGGCAGACACTCTTGGCCGGCGTTCGATCGTGCTGCGGCTCGAAGGCGACCCCGCGAGCGGGGTGAATCGTGACGCGCTGGGTGCTGTCGTTCGCGTCACGGCGACCATCAACGGCGCGCGCACGACGCGCGTGGCCCAAGTCATCGGCGCAGGCGGCCATCAGGGCAAACAAGGGACACTTACGCTCCACTTGGCCGTGGATGAAGCAGGTGCGGAGTCGATCGAGATTATCTGGCCCGACAAGGCGGGGACAAAGACCCTGCTGCGCGACGTGCCGCCGGGGTCGCGCACGGTTCGCTTTGCCGGCGACCGCTCAACCGAAACTTTCGAGGCAAAGCAAACACCGCCGAGCGGCCCCACGGGCAGCCCGCCG
>CAYGTM010000025.1:9174-12688 GCA_964352795.1 uncultured Phycisphaera sp. | reverse complement strand
GGGCTCGGGTCATACGCTCGCACCCGCACGCCCAGCGGCGCGGCGGACAAGGCCAGCATCCGCGCCAGTTGCCCGCCGCCGAGCACGCCGAGCCTCACGCGCCGCCCTCGGCTGGGGGCAGCGTGGCGTCGAGCACGGTCTTGGTCTGCTTCGCCCGGAAGCGGTCGAGCGCGGCGGCGACTTGGGGTTTCGAGAGGGCGATGATCTGGGCGGCGAGCAAGCCGGCATTGCGCGCGCCCGCGACGCCGATGGCCAGCGTGCCCACCGGCACGCCCGCGGGCATCTGGGCGATGGACAGGAGTGAATCGATGCCGTTCAGGGCCTTGCTCTGCACGGGCACGCCCAGCACGGGCAGGGGGGTCTTGCTCGCGCACATGCCCGGCAGGTGGGCTGCCCCACCCGCGCCCGCGATGATGACTTGCAGCCCGCGACCTTTGGCGGTGGACGCGTACTCGAAGAGCAGGTCGGGCGTGCGATGGGCCGAGACGACCTTGCACTCGTGGGCCACGCCAAGCTCGGCCAAGGCCGCCGCGGCGTGGGCCATGGTGTCCCAATCGCTGGTGGAGCCCATGATGATGCCGACGAGCGCGGGCCCGGGTGGAGAAGTGGTGTGTGGGACGCGGGTGTCAGTCATCGGGGCAGGGTAGGGTCGCGCCGACCGATCGGCCCGGGCTAGCTGGCCTGGGAGCGCGACTGGCCGCGTTGCTTCGCGCGGGGGCTGGTGTCCTCGTCGTCCTCGTCCTGGGTCATGACCTCACGCGAGGTGCGGCCGGCGATCATGGAGGGGCGCTGGTCGTGTTCCTTGCCCCGGGTGCCGGTGGGGCAGTTGTGGAGCATGTGGGAGTCGGCGTCGTAGCAGCCGCGCATCTCGTCGTGGGCGGTGCCGTCCCAGAGCGGGCTGCCCACGAAGTAGGCGGCCCGGGCAATCAGGTGGCTGGAGATGGGCGCGGTGATGAACAGCATCCCGATGACCAGCAGTGATTCGAGCACCACGTCAAGGCTCACGAAGTGGGTCGCCACGGCCAGCACCATGCAGCCCACGCCCAGCGTGCCGGCTTTGGTCGCCGCCTGCATCCGGCAGTACACATCGGGCATGCGCAACAGCCCGACGGCGGCCAGCACGCTGAAGAACCCGCCGATCAGCACCAGCACGATGGTGAGGGTGTAGTTGAGCCAGGTGGCGGCTTGGACCATGGAGTCGTTCAAGGCCTGGCCCTCCGCTCGAGATAGAGTGCGAACGCGGCGGTGCCTAGGAAGAGGATCAGCCCCATGACCAGGCAGACGCTGAGCAGCACGGGCCTGCCGATGAGGATGGCAAACAGCGCGATGACCGCGACGGCGAACATGCCCAGGAGGTCCAGAGCGACCACGCGGTCGGGTAGCGTGGGGCCGATGAGCAGGCGCACCAGACAGCCGATCATGGCCAGCGCCAACATGCCCAGCACGAGCAAGAGGACGGCCTCGACGGCCACGGGCCCGTCGAACAACGCCGGGGCGATGGTCTGGGCGAGTGAGTTTGCATGGAGCACGACATTCATCGCGTCACCTCCAGCAGGCGTTTCTCGAAGCCGTCCTTGATCTCGCGGCGCATGGCGTCGGGATCGGTCACGTGCATGAAGTGGATGAACAGGATGGATCGATCGGACGCGACATCAAGGCTCAGCGTACCGGGCGTGAGCGTGATGAGGTTGGCCAGGATGGTCAGTTCGGTGTCGGTGAGATCGTCGACGAGCGGGACGGCCAGCACGCCGGGCTTGAGCTTGCGCAGCGGGCTGAGGGTGTAGTACGCCATCTTGATGTTGGCGATGACCAACTCGACGAGCACATAGAAGCAGAACTTGGCCGTGCGACCGACTTTGTGGTAGTACGACCCACGCATCTCGCTGGGGATGCAAAAGCGCAGCGTCACGAAGGCGATGAGGAAGCCCACGAGGAAGTTGGCCGGCGTGAACGAGCCGATGGCCATGGCCCACACCAACGCGAGAACAAGATTGAGAACGAGCGCGCCTATGGCTGGTCCTCCTCATGGTCGTGGCCGCCATCCTGGACGATAGCCAGTTCGTGCAGCGTGCCATCGACGGCCCGCTGGTAGTGCTCACCCAGCACGGCCCGTTGGTAGCCCTCGACATCGAGGAGCTGCTGGCCGGCTTGCTCGGCCACGCGATACAAGGGATCGATAAACACGCCCAGCGCGATGGTGGCCGTGGCCAGAGCGATGATCGGCGCGACCATGAGGCCGATGCGGACGCGGTCGTCCTTGCCCTTCACGGCTGGCTGCTCGGGCATGGACTCGGGCGGTTCCTTCCAGAACGCCTCGGCCCAGATCTTGACCATGGAATACAGCGTGAGGACGCTCACGCACAACGACGCGGCGACCAGCGCAAAGGCCCCGGCGGCCAGGCCGCTCTTGATGAGCACGAACTTGCCCCAGAAGCCCGTCGAGATGGGGATGCCCGCCAGCGATAGGGCCGAGGCCAGGAACAGCACGCCCGTCCAAGGGTGGGTCTTGATGAGCCCGCCCAGGTGCTTGAGCTCGCTGGTGCCCGCCAGGCGCTGCACGAGCCCGCTGATGAGGAACAGGTTGCCCTTGACGATGCCGTGGTGCAGCAGGAACATGGCCGAGCCGGCCAGCGCGACCGTGGCGGTCTCGCGGGCCACGATGCTGTCGGGCTCGGCGTGGGCCAGGGCGTAGAGCGCGATGGCCAGGCCCATGAGCATGTAGCCGATCTGGCTCACGCTATGGAAGGCCAGGATGCGGCGGATCTCGAACTGGCACGCCGCACCGAGCACGCCGGTGACCATCGTGAGCCCGCTGATCCACATCAGGATGGGCGCGGTGATGTCCAACTGCTGATCGAAGAGCAGCGTGAACGTGCGCATGATGGAATACACGCCTACCTTGGTGAGCAGCCCCGCGAACAACGCGGTGATGGCCACGGGCGGCGTGTGATAGCTCGCCGGCAACCAGAAGAACAACGGGAACACGGCCGCCTTGATGCCGAAGGCGACCAGAAACAACATGGAGAGGGCGGTGATGGCCCCGGGGTTTTCGGCCCGGTCGAGCACGATGGAGAGGTGGGCCATGTTCAGCGTGCCGGTCATGCCGTAGAGCAGGCCGATGGCCGCCAGGAAGAGGCCGCTGGAAAGCAGATTCAGCGTGACGTACTTGATGGCGCCCTCGAGTTGCCCGCGCTCGCCGCCCAGGGTGAGCAGCACGAAGCTGGCCAGCAGCATGATCTCGAACCAGACGTACATGTTGAAGATGTCGCCGGTCAGGAAGGCACCCGAGCAGGCGGCGAGCACGGCGTGGACCAGCGGGTGGTAGCCGAAGCTCTCACGCTGGCGGTCGATCGCGCCCAGGCTGTAGATGGTGAGCGCCACGGCCACGACACCGGTGAGCATCACGAGCATGGCGCTGAGCGTGTCGGCGACCAATGAAATGCCGAAAGGGGCAGCCCAGCCGCCGGGGTTGGAGGTCACGATCTGGCCATCGCTCGTGGCATAGAGGAGGAAA
>CAYGTM010000025.1:0-9164 GCA_964352795.1 uncultured Phycisphaera sp. | reverse complement strand
GATCAGGATGGGCAAGACGACGGTCAGGTTCATCGGTCGGTCGTCCGCATCGCGTCGAGGTCGTCGGTGCCGACCTCCTGGTACGTCCGTTTCACGAGCACGATCGTGAACGCGAGGATGGCAAAGCTGATGACCACGGCGGTCAGGATCAGGGCGGGCGGCAGGGGGTCGCTATACGTCCCGGTGAGTTGCTCTTCGGTCTCGGGAATAAGCGCTGGGTTACCGCGCACCAGCCCGCCTGCGGCGAAGATGAGCAGGTTGGCCCCGTGGCTGATCAGCGCCAGCCCGATGATGAGCTTGACGAAGCTGCGGCGGAGGATCATGTAGATGCCCGCGGCGTACAAAAACCCCACGGCGATGGCGAGCAGAAGTTCCATGTCAAGATCCTCCTTTCCCTTACGATTCTTCGGCCAATGTCAGCAGCATGAGCAGGCACACGCCCAGCACCGTGAAGTACACCCCGATGTCGAACAGCAACGGCGTGCCAACCTTGAGTTCGCCAATGCCCGCGAGGTTGAAGCTGGCCCACATGCCGTACAGGAATGGGCCGCCCTCGAGCAGCCCGGGCACGCCGCTGACGAGCGCCATGCCAAGCCCGACGGCGATGTAGGTGGTCAGCGGGACGCGCAGGAGGCGTTGCATGGCCGGCACGCCGAAGGCCATGGAATACAGCGCAAAGGCCGAGGTGGCCAGCAGCCCGCCGACGAACCCGCCGCCCGGCTGGTTGTGCCCGCGTAGCAGCACGACCACGCTGAAGAGGATGAGCAGCGGCAGCATGAAGCGCGTGGCCGTGCGGAGGATGATGGAGTTCATGCCATGCCTCCTTGCGGCGGACGCTCATGGCGCAGCTTGAGCAGCGTGTACACGCCAACGGCGGCCAGGCCCAGCACGGTCACCTCGCCCAGCGTGTCGAGGGCTCGGAAGTCCACGAGGATGACGTTGACCAGGTTGCGACCGTAGGCGGCGTGCTCGCCGGGCGCATCGGGCAGGGCGTATCGGTTGTAGAACCACGAGATGCCATCGTCGGCGTGGATGGCAAAGGAAGACACCACGAAGGCGGCCATCATCAGGCCAAACGTCGCGCCAAGAGCGGCATCCAATACCTTCGCTCGCTTCGAGCTATAGACCGCGAAACGCGGCAAGTGGTAGACCACAAGCACGAAGATGATGACCGTCAATGTTTCGACTGCGAACTGGGTCATGGCCACGTCGGGCGCGCCGAACAGCACGAAGATGACCGCCGAGCAGTAGCCAACGACACCGAGGACGGCGATGGTGGACAGCCGGCCACGCATCTGCGTCGAGGCGATGGCCGACACGCAGATCATGCCCACGAGCACGGCCTCGAAGAGCAGTTCGGTCCAGGCAATTTCGCCGAAGTCCGGGAGCGCTTGCGAGAGCGACTCGATCAGCCCGCCGCGCCACACGAGCAACCCGCCACCGAGCACCAGTGCGGTCAGGACGGTGATCTGCACATAGACGCGAAGGTAGCCGCTCTGGAGGAGCCTGGTCTGTACTGTGGCCAGCGAGACCGGGCCGACCGTGCCGCTGAAGAGCAGGTTGTAGATGCGCTCGCAGCCGATGGCGGTGGTGAGGCGATCGAGTGGCGCAGTGATCGCCCGCCACTGTCCACGCAACACGAAGAGGAATGCCGAAGCGATCAAGGCCACACCACTAAGCAGAAGGGCCGTGCTTGGGTGGCTGACGAGGTAAATCGCGCTGAGATCGACGAGTTCGACATCGTGCCCGCCCGCGATGGACGCGGTGGCACCGTTGATGATCGGGTCGGCGAACAGCACTGGAAAGAGCCCGCCGACGAGCGTGAGACAAGTCAATACGACCGGACCCAGCAGCATGGGCGGCGGGGCCTCGTGGGGATGCTTGGGATACTCGCCCTCGGCGGTGCGCTTCATGAAGAACGGTCGCACGCCCGCCTGGAGGCCCGCGACGCCCATAAACGCGCCGGCGATGGTGGCGATCGTGGGCCAGAGCCACGCGATGTCGTGCGGCCCGCCGTGCGCGTGCAGGCTGCCCTTGAGCATGAGCTCCTTGGCCACGAAGCCCAGCAACGGCACGAGGCCGGCCATCGAGAGGCCCGAGATGATGGCCACCAACGCGGTGACGGGCATGGTACCGAACAGCCCGCCCATCTGCTCGGTGTCCTTGACGCCGGCCTCGTGATCGACGATGCCCGCGACCAGGAACAGCGCACCCTTGAAGAGCGCGTGGGCCAGGATGTACGCCGCGGCGGCCTGCGGCGCACCGAGGCCGATGAGCATGATCATCGTGCCCAGCGAGCTCACCGTGGTGTACGCCAGGACCTTCTTGAAGTACGTCTGCCGCGTCGCCAGATACGCGCCCAGCAGCATGGTCGCCCCGCCGAAGCACGAGAGCGCCCATTGCCAGGCGTGGTCTTCCGTGAAGGCCGGGTTCAGCCGCGCGACCAGGTACACGCCTGCCTTGACCATCGTCGAGGAGTGCAAGTAGGCGCTGACGGGCGATGGGGCTTCCATCGCATTGGGTAGCCAGAAGTGGAAGGGGAACTGCGCGCTCTTGGTGAACGCCCCGCCCAGCACCAGGATCATCGCCGCCAGCGTCAGCGGGCTCTCGGTCAACGCATGGTGGTTCTCGATGATGCCGCTCACCGAGAACGTGCCGGCGATCTGGCCCAGCAGGATCATGCCCGCCAACATGGCCAGCCCGCCCAGCCCCGTGACGATGAGGGCTTGCAGGGCGCTCTTGCGGGCCTTCTCACGCTCGTGGTCGAAGCCGATGAGCAGGTAGCTCGTGATGCTCGTGAGCTCCCAGAAGACGAACAGCAGGATCAGGTCGTCGGCCAGCACGAGGCCCAGCATCGAGCCCATGAAGCCCATGAGGTAGCCGAAGAAGCGGCCACGCTTGGGGTGCCCGTCGAGGTAGCTGTTGGCGTACAGCACGATGGCCGTGCCCACGCCGGTGACCAGCAACGCGAACAGCGTGCTGAGTGAATCGACGCGGAACGAGAACTGGACGCCCAGCGACTGGGCCCAGGTCCAGGCCACGGCGGTCGCCTCGCCCGAGGCGGTGGGGGTCATCTGGGTGAGGTAATAGATGAAGCCGACCAGCGGCCCGATCGCCAGCACATAGCCCGTGGCCTTGCCCAGCACGCGGTGCAGGCTGGGGGCCGCCAAGGCGAGCGCGAAGATGGCGGCCAGGGTGCCGACGATCAAGGGCGGGGCTCCATTCTATCGGACCTTGGCCGCGACCGTCGCGGTGGTCATGGTTCGATAACCCATCCAACTGACGGGAGATGGTATCCGAAGATGCCGCCTCGCCAGTGTGTACGGATCGGTTATCCGGGATTCCCGCTTGAACGGATGGTCCGGTTTGGGACGGGTTTTCAGGCGGCGACCTCGGCGACCGAGTCGGCCACCAGGATCTCGGCCTCGGTCTTGGCCCGCACCTCGTCGACGGTGACGCCCGGGGCGACCTCGGTGAGCACGAAGCGGTGCTTGTGGACATCCATGACCAGCACGCACAGGTCGGTGATGACCATGTTGACGCAGCGCTGGCCGGTGAGGGGAAGCGAGCATTGCTTGACGATCTTGGACTCGCCGTGCTTGTTGCAGTGCTCCATGGCCACCACGACCTTGCGGACGCCGGCCACCAGGTCCATCGCCCCGCCCATGCCCTTGACCATCTTGCCGGGGATCATCCAGTTGGCGATGTCGCCCTCCTGGCTGACCTCCATGGCCCCCAGGATGCACATGTCGATGTGGCCGCCTCGGATCATGCCGAAGCTGTCGGCGCTGCTGAAGTAGCTGGCGCCGGTGCGGGCGGTCACGGTCTGCTTGCCGGCGTTGATGAGGTCGGCGTCGACTTCCTTCTCGGTGGGGAATGGCCCGATTCCCAGCAGCCCGTTCTCGGACTGGAGCCACACGTCCATGCCAGCAGGGATGTGGTTGGCCACGAGGGTCGGCATGCCGATGCCAAGGTTCACGACGTAGCCGTCTCTCAGTTCCTGGGCCGCCCGTTTGGTGATCTGGTCTCGGGTAAGCATTCGCAAGTGTACCCCGGGAGATCGGGTCAGCCGCCCCGGGACAGCCGCTTGGCCTTCATGCGCTGGATGCGGGCCGAAAGCGACAGCAACGCGCCCACGGCGGCGATGGGCACGCCCACGAAGCCGATGATGGCCCACCGCAGCATCGAGGCGGCCTGGGCCCGCTCGGGCTCGTCGGTTGTGGCACCCTCAGCCAGCGGGTTGTTTACTGCCTCCTGGAGGATGTGGACGTAGCCCTGCAAGGCCCCGGCCAGGCCCACGAGCATGACCATCAACCCCACGAACAGCAGGATGCCCCCGATGATCCGCTTCATGGCCGACCCCCTTGTGATTTGCCCGCCAGCAGCAGGCCCGCGATGCCCAGGATCAGCACGGCCAGGCCCACCACGCTGACGAGCGAGCAAATGCCCAGCGTGGCCAGGGCCAGGGGACGAATCTCGTCGAGGGGCAGTCTGGCCGCTCGGGCCGCGGTGATGCCAGCGGAGATCAGCCCGATGAAGCCCAGCAGCATCCAGGGCGTGCAGGTGATGATGATGCCCAGCTTGATGCGCTGGGTGTGCTTGCGGCGTTCGATAGTGTTGGGTTCAGACACGGCCGAGCCACTCCGTTTCCAGGGCGTCGAGTTCCGCCTTCAGTTCGTCGCGGCGGGCGTTGATCTCGGCGGCCTTGATGGCGTCTTTCCAGATATCGGGGCTGTCAAGTTTCACCTCGAGGCGGCTGATGTCGCCCTGGAGTTCCTGGATTTTTTCTTCGATCGCCTCGACGGGCATCCAGGAATACTTGCTCTTGACCACCTTGGGTTTTGCCGCAGGCGCGGGCGGTGGTGGTGGCGGTGCCGATCGCTTCACGGGCTCGGGGGCCGAGAGCGACCGGGCGCCACCCGCCAGCCACTCGCTCCACCCGCCCATGTGCAGGCTCACGCCGCCCTTGCCGTCAAAGACAATGAGATGGTCGCACACCGAGTCGATGAGCGTGCGGTCGTGGCTGACGACAATCAGCGTTCCATCGAAGGTGCCGCTCTTCTTGCCCTCGCCGCGTTCGAGCATGGCTTCCAACCGCTCGGCGCTGGGGATGTCCAGGTGGTTGGTGGGCTCGTCGAGCACCAGCACGTTGCGCGCGCAGGTCAGCAGGGCCGCGAGGGCCGCCCGGGCGCGCTCGCCGCCGGACATGTCGCCCAGCAGCGCCTCCTGCTGATCGCCCGAGAACAGGAACGCGCCGGCCAGGTCGCGGGCCTCCTGTTCGTTGAGGGTCTTCGGCTTGTCGGGCCCCTCCTCGGTCTCGGCCAAGCGGGCGACCACGCGCTGGATGTGGCGCGGCACGGTGGTCATGGGGTCCATGTCGCCGCGGCTCTGGCTGAAGTACCCGACCTTCAGCCCAGCGCCGTGCTTGATCTGGCCGGCCGTGGGCTCGCGCTTGCCCAGCAGGCATTCGACCAGGGTGCTCTTGCCCGCGCCGTTCGGGCCGACCACGCCCCAGCGCTCGCCGCGCGAGATCGTGATGTCCAGGCCCTCGAAGAGCGTGAGCGTCGAGCCATCGTCGCGCGGGAACCGCATTGTCAGGCCGGTGGCCTTGGCCACGATGTCGCCCGTGCGCGGGGCGGGTGGCAGGCTGGGCTGGAAGACGGCCATCTCGACGGGCCGCTCGAGCGTCGAGGAATCGCGGGCGCGGTCGAGGCGGCTCTCGCGGCCCTTGGCCTGCTTGGCCCGCTGGCCGGCCCGGTACTTGTCGATGAACGCCTGCTCTTGCTTGAACTTGGTCTGCTGGCGCTCCCAGGCTTCCATCTGGGTGCGCAGTCGTTCGACGCGGAGCGTGCGGAAGGCGGTATACCCGCCGGGATAACTGATCACGCGCCCGCGCTCGAGCTCGACGATGCGCTGGGCCACGCGCGTCAGCACCGAGCGGTCGTGGGCGATGAGCACCACCGCGCCCTTGAACGTGTCGACCAGAAAATCCTCGAGCCAGATGCGTCCATGCACGTCCAGGTGGTTGGTCGGCTCGTCCATCAGCAGCACGTCGGGCTCGGTGAGCAACGCCCGGGCGAGGGCCAGCCGGGCCTTCTGCCCGCCGCTCAGCCTCTCGACGGGCAGCGAGAACTGACGATCGGTAAAGCTCAGCCCGTGCAGCACGCCGTCGATGAGGTGGTCAACGTTGTACCCACCGGCCGCCTGGATGCGGGCCTCGATGCGGGACTGCTCGGCCATGACCTTTTCGAGGTGCTCGCCCTTGGCGTCGGCCAGCTTGTGGAAGACAGCCTCGAGTTGGTGGTGCAGCCCAGCGAGTTCCTCGAACGCGCCGGCGGCGTGCTGTCTCAGGGTGACCCCGCGCTCGACTTGGGGGTCCTGGGCCAGATAGGCGATCCGGGCCCCGCGCTGCAACGAGACCTCGCCCGCATCGGCCTTTTGCACGCCGGCCATGATCTTGAGGAGGCTGCTCTTGCCCGTGCCGTTTGGGCCCACTATGGCCACCCGCTCGCGGGTCTCGACCGACAGCGAACAGCCGCAGAGGATCATGTCATCGCCGTAGGAGAGGTCGAGATTGGCTACGGCGAGGACTGGCACGGGGGCATCGTAGAGGCGGGTCGGCCGGTGTCGGCCTCAGCCGGCCTTTTCTTGTTCCTGCAAGAGTTTGTAAATCTCTTCTGGCGTGCCGGCCGCGTAGATGCGGTCGCGGAAGTCGTCCATGGTCATCAGGCGGCTGATGCGGGCCAGGGCCTGGATGTGGTCGCTGGTGCGATCGGGCGGGCTGGCGAGCAGAACGATGAGGCGGACGGGCTGGCCGTCGATGGCCTCGAACTCGATGGGGCTGGCTGGCTTGCCGATGGCCATCGCCAGACCGGACAAACCCTCGCACTTGCCGTGGGGGATGGCCAGGCCGTGGCCGATGCCCGTGGTGCGGGTTTGTTCGCGGGCCCAGACGGCGTCTTTGAGGGCCTGGGGGTTATGCACCCGGTCCAGGCCGGCCAACAGATCGACGAGTTCGTCGATGACCGCCCGTTTTTCGGTTGACTCCAATGGCGCTTTCACGCACTCGGGAGCCAGGATGTCCAGCAACTTCATGGGTGCCCCGCTCCACCGGCTGTTTCGCTTCAATGGCCCATAGGGTGGGCCCGAATCGCGGATCGTGGGGCCACTGTAGACCCCCCGACGCCGCCCAACGGCGGCTCTGATGGCGGCCCTATCGGCTGTCGGCTGATGCCAGGGCCAGCAGGGCCGCGTACCCGCCGTCGCGATAGCGCGTGGCCGGCTCGCCGGGCAGGCCCGCCGGCGGCGTCGTGGTTTCGCGGATCAACCGGAACCCCGCCGACTCGCACGCCCATGCGGTGATGTGCTGGTTCTCTTCCTTGTCCATGCTGCATGTGGCGTAGACGACGTGGCCGCCCGGCGCGAGCATCGCGCGGCTCTGGGCCAACAAATCGCGCTGCACGCCCGTGAGGCGTTCGAGTTGGCCGGCGGCCTTTTCCGAGCCCAGCCGGTACCTGGCCTCGGGTCGGCGCGGCAGCACGCCGGAGTTGCTACACGGAACGTCGAGCAGCACGAGGTCGGCCTTGCCGGCGGCCTCGTAGCGCACGTCCTCGATGTCCAGCACTTTCGTCAGCTCGTCCTTGGCGAAGACGCGGCGCAGGCCCTTGGCCCTCGAGTCGTTGGTGTCGCAGGCCAGGATGGTGGCCTGCGGGAACATCGCGCGCAACTGGCGGGTCTTGGTGCCCAGCCCCGCGCACAGGTCGACGATGAGCATGGGCTTGGGCGTATCGTCGGGAGAGAGATCCTCGATGACATCGAGAGCACCGGCCGACGTGGCGTCCTGCACCCAGATGTCCTTGCGGCCCTTGAGCATGTCGCGCGGGCTGGCACCGGGGGGGCCGAGCACGCTCAGGCCTTCCCTTTCATGCGGTTCGAGCGTGTGGCCCTCGCGCATGCTGACCGACCAGTCGTCGGGGTCGTCCGCATCGCTCGCGGCGTGCGAGTGGTTGATGACCACCGGCGGCTGCACCAGCGTGTGCAACGCCTGCTCGATGGCGCCCGCCTCGCCCAGCCTCGAATGCCTCTGTTCGACCAGCCAGCGGGGCACGCCCGCGGCGGCTTCGAGCCACGGCAGCGTCTCGGTCGGGAACACGTCCCGGGTCAACTGGATCGCCCGGCCGTCGTGCAACGGCAGGCGGTCGGCCTTGCCGACGTGCTCGGTGGCCGGGCCCTCGATGAAGACCGGCCAGCCTTCTTCGGCCCGCGCCACGCTCTCGGCCACGCGACGCAAGAGGGCGTTGACCAGGCCCGTGGCCTTGGGCTTGCCGGCGTTGCGGGTCCAGTTGACGGCCTCGTTGATGGCCGCGTGGGGCGGGATGCGGTCGAGGAGCAACAACTGCGCGGCTCCGGCCAGCAGGGCGGCCCGCACGGTGCTGTCGAGCTCGTGGAGTGGTCGGGCTTTGGGGCCGGTGAGGTGTGGCGCGAACATCGCTTCGAGGGTGATCCACCGCCGCATGACGGCGTCGTAGATGGCGTGGGCCAGGGCGGCTTCGCGTCCCGCGCCGGGGCCCTTGAGCTCGCCGGTGTCCAGCGGCTCGAGCCCCAGGTCGGGGTAGTGGTGGGCCTCCTCGCGCAGGCGGAAGTGGACCACCGAGCGGGCGCTGGTGGCGGGCTCGAAGCGGTTGTCAGCGTTTTGGGGGTGCGGGCGGCGATCTTGTGAGGTTCTTTGTGCCAAGGGGGATGGTAGGAGGGCGATACCATCGGCCGTGACCGAGCACGCGCCAGACCCGGCCAAGGACAGCCCGCGCGTGAACCGGCCCCGCCGCGCCCCACACAACTTCCTGGGCACGATGCGCATCCGCAAGAAGCTCATCGTCCTGCACACGGTGTTCTCCGCGGGGCTGGCCGCCCTCATGTTCTTCATCCTGAGGCCGGCCATCCAGGACCTGGTCCGCCAGGCCGAGGCCGAGGACGCCGCCTATGTGCTGGCCACGCTGGACGTGCGGGAACTTGCCCAGGGCCGCGCCAGGGGCCGCGAATCCATCGGTCCGGGCATCACGCTGCGTTGGGGGCCTTCGACCGAGTTGGGCCTGAGCCCCGGGGCCATCGCCGCCATGCAGCGGGCGGCCACCGCGCCGGTGCCCCTGGCCAGCGGTGGGGGCGGG
>CAYGTM010000024.1:10624-12835 GCA_964352795.1 uncultured Phycisphaera sp. | reverse complement strand
GGCCGAGATCGGTGGCCAGTTCGGCCATCGCCGCGAGCTGACCTGGCGTGGGCGTGAATGGCAGCCGCGACAAGATACGCTCGTGCAAGGCCTCATCGGCGCGGAGGGCAATGGCGCGGCCTTCCTGCCTGAGTTCGGCCCTTCGCAGTTGCACGCCCAGTTGCAGCATGAGCAGCTCGTCGTAAGCCAAACGCCGGCGCGACATGGCAAGCTCGTCGTCGTCTGTTGGCGCGTGCTGCATGCGGTAGGCATCGCGTAGCTCGGGCAGCGCACGATACTTTCTGAAATCGTCGGGCAGGTGGTCGTCGATCAGCGGCAGCGCCTCGGGCAGCGCGGCGGCGATGGCCTCGGCGATCGCCCGGCTCTTGAGCCCCTCGCCCGCGGGATACACCGGCGACAAGCTGCGCTCGAGCGCGGCCCGTGCCTCGGGAACCGCGGCACCCTCTTCGATCTCGGGCAGCACGTCAACAACCGGGTTCGCCATCTGTGGATGATGGTTGTAGACCGCGACCTTGCCACGCACGCGAACGCGCACGCCCGGCTGGATTTGCCCACGCAGATACCCGCCGTTGAACCACACAAGGTCGATCGAGCCGCTGTCGTCGGTGAGCTTGGCCTCGAAGCGTTGCTTTGGAAACCGCCCGGCCATGCGCGTCGATGTGATCTCCCCCACCGCCGACCCCTGCTCGCCCTCGGCCAAATCGGCGATCTGGCGCGTGGGCTCGTGCCACTCGTGGCGCGTCGGCAGGTGGGCCACGAGCTTGCCGATGTTGGTCAATCCGAGCGCGGCGAGTTGCCTCGCGCGCCTGGGGCCCACGCCCGGCAGCTCGATGAGCGGGCTCGTCAGGCCCAGCGCCGGCTTGGCGTCTGGCGCTGGCGCGGTCATGGGCTTTGGTCGCCGGCGGGCTTGGGGTCGATCGAGCGGAGGTAGCCCCAACTGAAGATGCCCGTGCGGTGCCCATCGGAGAACGTCACGCGCAGGGCGTACCGGCCCACGAGCTGGGCATCGACGGCGCGCAAGGCCGAACTCGGGCCGGTGTCGGGAATCACCACGAGGGGATTGGTGGTCATCTCGTCGCGGAGTTGGCGCATGTCGGCCGAGGGCGACATCCGCCGGAGATAGGCCAGCGGGTAGAACGACTCAGCCCCATCCCGCCAGCGCACGGTCAGCCCCTTCTCGCGGTCGAGATCGAGGCTGGTGGGTGCCGGTTCTTGGTCCAAGGCTGGGCTCCGAAGCCGCGGGCGCTCTATCGTGCGGCACATGCAACACGATAGCGCCGGCACCGACTTCGACCGCACCCTGCGGGCCGCCCACGCCCGCTGCGGCGCTCCCCTGTGCGTGGGCCTTGACCCCGTGCTGGAACAACTGCCCGAAAGCGTGGCGGCCAGCGAGCCGGGCAAGGCCTTTGAGGCGTTCTCTCGCGGGGTGATCGGGGCCGTCGCGCCGCACGCCGCCGTGGTCAAGTTCCAGTCGGCCTGCTACGAACGCCTGGGCGCGCCGGGCCTGACCGCGCTCGAAGCGAGCATCCGTGCCGCCCGGGATGCGGGGCTTGCAGTCATCCTGGACGCCAAGCGGGGGGACATCGGCGTCTCGGGACGGCACTACGCGACAGCCGCAGCCAACACTGGGGCCCAAGCCATCACGGTCAATGCCTACCTGGGCATGGAGACGATCGAGCCCTACCTGGAAGCCGGGCTGGCGGTGTTCGTGCTGGTGCGAACGAGCAACCCGGGGTCGGCCGACGTGCAGGACGTGCCCCTGCGCAGCGGCGGGACGCTCGCAATGCACCTGGGCCAGCTCGTGGCCGAGTTCGGCCGCACGCGGCCGGGGGTCCACGCCGTGGTCGGGGCCACCCAGCACGACCAAGCGGCTGTCCTGCGGGCGGTGATGCCCGAGCAGGTATTCCTGCTCCCGGGCCTGGGGGCCCAGGGCGCGACCATTGCCGACCTGTGCGCCTTCGCCAAGCATCCGAGCCACACCAGTGAAGACCCGACCCGGGGCCTTTTGCCCACGGCTAGCCGTTCGGTGATCTATGCCGGGAGCGGGACATCCTGGCCCGAGGCCGTGTCGGCGGCGGCGGCGGATCTGAACGCCCAACTGCGTGAGGCGATCACGACCCAGGTTGGTACCGCGAACTGACGGAATCTACTCAATACCACAGTACCAAAAAACAACACCCCGTGCGGGGGGCCGGGTGGAGGGCTTAATGT
>CAYGTM010000024.1:0-10614 GCA_964352795.1 uncultured Phycisphaera sp. | reverse complement strand
CCCCACCCCCCCGGCCGCGGAGGCTGCTCGATGGCGCTGGATGTCCGGCTGAGGGAGGCAGCCGGGTAGGTAGGTTGTTTGCCTTAGCGGCGGCGGCGGGCGGCGGCCAAGCCACCAAGGCCCAGGAGGGCGAGGCTGGCCGGGGCGGGAACGATCGCGCCACTGACCTGGGTGGAAACACCCGAGAAGTCGTCGTCGAAGAAGCCAGCCGCGCCGGTCACCGTCAGGGTGACAATGGCACCATCGTAAGGCGCGGTGCCGGGCAGGTCTGTGCTGAAGAAGCCAGCCGTGGGACCGTCGAAGGTACCGTCACCGCTGACATCGCCGAAGACCACGTCGGACAGCAGGCCGTTGAAGGCGATGATGCCCGAGCCCAGCATCACAAAGTCGCCGTCGATCGAGCCCGAGAGGGTCTCGCCATTGAGATCAGCGATAGAGAAGGTTCCAGCACCCGCAGCGCTACCGCCCATGATGCCAGAAACCATAATGTCAAAGCTGAAGTCCGAAGAACCGGTGCCGGCAAAGCCTGGTGCGAACACAGCGGTCCCGCCTGGGCTCGCCACGCGGGTCACGTCGCCGGAGGTCGTCGCACCAGCAGTGCCGGAGAACGAGCCATCGCTTGCGGTGAACGAGCCGTCAACATCGGTGAAACCGAACGTCAGGATGGCCTGGGCGTTGGCGAGAGTGGCCGTGGCGGCAACGCCAGCGGCGGCAAAAAGCATCATACGACCCATCTTCAATCTCCTCTTCGGGCATCGTGCCCAATCAGCGGCTCAAGTTCGGCCTTGCGACCGTCCCCGGTCTCCCGACGGGGAATGAGCCCATGCTCCTCATACACTACAGCGTAACCGCGAAATGGCTAGGAATCCAAAGATTTAGTTACTGGTCTGGTGCGATTTATTAAACTTAACCCCGGAAACTACCCAGATTGCCGCTGGCGAGGCTAGCGCTAACCAAACCTGAAGTTCTCGGACGTTAAAGGTCCAAAATCATCCGAACCAGTCGTGAACCGAACATAAAATACATAGTCTCGGCTTGAGATCATGTTTTGCATATGTTTGGGTAAAAGGCGGGGCCGCCGAACTCACATCGGCTTCTTGTCGATGGTCACGTCGTAGACGTGCAGGAGCTTCTCCTTGTCGAAGATCAGCTCCTGGCGGCTCTGGCCCGTGATGTCGTACTCGGTGGTCAGCTCGATGGCGTCCACCGGGCAGGCTTCCTCGCACATGCCGCAGAAGATGCACCGCAGCTCGTCGATCTCGAACTTCTTGGGGTACTTCTCGCGGTCGTCCCAGGGGCTCTCTTCGGCCACGATGTGGATGCAGTTGGCCGGACAGATGGTCGGGCACATCATGCAGGCCACGCACTTGACGCGGCCCTCTTCATCGCGGTTGAGGCGGTGGACGCCGCGGAAGTTGCTGGCGTTGAGGCCGCCCTGCTCGACGGGAATGTTTTCCCGCCGCTCTTCGGGATAGTTCATGGTGCGGCTGGTGTTTTTACCCGGGAAAACCTTGCCCTGGCCGAAGCTGGTAAAGAAGTGCCGCATCGTGGTGCCGAAGCCCACGACGACCTCTCGGACGTACAGCCGCTCGGTGGCGGTGATGGGCGAGGGGGCGATGCGCAAGATGTCCTGTTCGGGCACGGTCATGGGGCCGATGATAGGGCATGGGATGATCGGGTCGATGGCATCGTCATGGGAATCACGGGCCGCCCGGAAATCCGTGAGAAAGCCGATGGATTGCCCGGCCTCGGGCCGAGATAGACTGTAGGTATGGCCAGCCGCCGCCCCCCACTGTTCGAGTTGCTCCAGCACGACGAGAGCCCCCGCCCGGGCCGGGGCTCAGGCAATGGTCATTCGGGCTCGCTGGGGCAGGCCCCCAGCAAGCCTTCCAATGGTCAGGCCGAAGGTGCCGTCGAGACCAAGCCCAACAGCCCGGCGTCCACCAATCCGGCGAAGCCCTCGACGCTGGAAGGCCTCTCGAAAGCCAAGGTAGAGCCAAAGGCAAAACCCGAGCCCCAGCCAAGCGCCAAGCCCCAGACCGTCCATGTGCCGGCACCCAGGCCCACGCCCGTGGCCGCCCAGCCCGAGGCCAAGCCCGAGCGGCCGGCGGGGGCGGCCGACTGGTCGGGGATGCACCCCAAGAACGCCGTGCGGGTCCGGATGATCTGGGTGTACGCCGCGATCGTCGCGGCCATGACCCTGGTCTTGGGCGTCTGGGTGCTGGGGTACAAACTGGGCGTGGATAACGAGAAGGCCAAGCTTGAACCCTATCTCAACAGAAGTGGCCAGCCGGGCCCGATCGCGGACCCGATGGCAGCCCAGACAGACCAGGAGGAATCGGCCTCACCCCCACCGCTTTCGGGCATCGATCGCCGGGAAGAGCCGCGTCAGGCCGAGCAAACGCCCCGGATCGACCCGCGTCCCCCCGTCATCGAGCCCAAGCCCGGGCCCGTCCAGACCATCGACGTGTTGGTCGACGTGCGTGAGGCCGGCAACAACTACATGAAACTGGCCAGCGGGATGACCCGCGAGCGGGCCGTGGGCCTGGCTCAGCAGCTCTCGACCAACGGCGTCCACGCCATGGCGATCGACGAAGGCCGGCAAGGGTTCGGGCTCTACACGGCCTTCGCCGTGCCCAGCGGGCAGTACAGCGCGATGGAGGGCGAGCGGCGAGATCTCACGGCCCGGGTCATCCGGTTACTCCGTTCGACCCCGCAGGAGTTGGGTGGGCCTTACACACCCCGAGACCCGCTCTGGATGCGATTCGACGGCTGATTGGCCACTGGGAAATCTGGCGTCTATCATCTCCGCCCGGGCCAAGTTCACGGCTCGGGCTGCTTTGCAGGCAGTCTCGCAGGAGTATCGGCCATGAGTATCCACAGTTCACTTCGTACCGGCGGCTCCTTGGTCGAGAAGCGGTCGGTCCTGACCCGGGCCGAGCGCGTGGCCAAGCTGCTGGCCGAGAAGAAGATGCCCAAGGACGACAAGAAGGCCCTGGGGCTTCCCAAGGTCCGCGTCTTCTAGTTCTTCCGGCAGCGCTTTTGCATACTGGGGTGGGAACGATGGGGGCATGGATGTACGCCGCCTCGTGACCGACCGCGCCCGGGCCGTTGACGCCTCGGGCATCCGCCGAATCTTCCAACTCGGCGCTCAGATGGACAATCCCATCAATCTGAGCATCGGCCAGCCGGACTTCCCGGTGCCCGAGCCGATCAAACGCGCCGCCATCGATGCGATCGAGAACGACCACAACGGATACACGTCCACGCAGGGCATCCCCGTCTTGCGCGAGAAGCTGACCGACTGGCTGGCCCGCGACCTGGGCTGGGACTTCGGCTCGCCGGGCGACCCAGAGCTTCTGGTCACCAGCGGCACGAGCGGGGCGCTGTTCCTGGCCTTCCTGGCGCTCATCGGGCCGGGCGACGAGGCGATCATCCCCGACCCCTACTTCGTGATGTATCCGCACGTGGCGACCATGTGCGGCGGGACGGCGGTTCGCTGCGATACCTACCCCGACTTCCGCATGACCGCAGAGCGGGTGGAGCCGTTGATCACCGAGCGCACGAAACTCGTGCTCTACAACGCGCCGTCGAACCCCGCGGGCGTGGTAGGCAGCGTGGACGAATGCCGCGACTTGCTGGACCTGTGCCGGCGCAAGGGCGTGCTGCTCATCAGCGACGAGATCTACGACGAGTTCACATTCGACGATTTCGAGGACGACAAAACGGTCGGGGGACCGTCCAAGCCGCGGTGCCCATCGCCAGCACGATTTCCCGGCGCACAAGAAGACGTGCTGGTCATCCGCGGCTTCGGCAAGACGTACGGCGTCACCGGCTGGCGCATGGGCTACGCCGCCGGGCCTGCCGAGTTGATGGGCCACATCGCCAAGTTCCAGCAGTACACCTATGTCTGCGCCCCGTCGATGGCCCAACACGGGTGCATCGCGGCGATGGACGTGGACATGGGCCCCATCGTCGCGCAGTACAAGAAGCGGCGCGACGGGCTGGTCGAGGCCCTGAGCCAGTGGACGGAGGTGGCCGTCCCGGGCGGGGCGTTCTACCTGTTTCCCCGCGCGCCCGAAGGGATGACCGGAACGGCGTTTGTCGAGAAGGCCATCGAGCGGAAACTTCTGATGATCCCCGGCGGCTTCTTCAGCGATCGGGACACCCACTTCCGCCTGAGTTTCGCGTCGTCGCCGGCCACCATCGAGCGCGCCGTCGAGGTGCTGGAGAAGCTTTACTCGGGCCTCTGAGTGTCAGCCTCGATACGATCCGCAACACAGGAGACTCGCATGATCGGCCGCACGCTCGTCCTCGTGACCCTGACCATCGCCACCAGCGGAACCGCGGTGGCTCGCGATCCCGAACACCTCAGCCGCTGGGCCGAGGAAGCCAAGGTTCGCGCCGAGAAGATGCGGGGCTTGCTGTTCCTGCACGATGTGCCGGTCGAGCTCATGTCCCGGGCCGAGATCGAGGAAGAAATCCTGGCGATGGTCGATCGTGACCTGCCGCCGGAGTATCGCACGCGCGTCGATCGCGGGTACAAGGCCTTCGGTTTGGTGCCGATGGAATCGGACGTGATCGGCGACATGATCAAACTCGTGGTGTCGCAGGCGGGTGGGTTTTATGATCCCGAGGCCAAGCACATCATCCTGCCGGACGACCTGGAAGAGTTCATGGGGCAGATGGTGGGCGAGATGGTCGCGGGCGTGCCGGACTTCATGGAGCCGGTCATGCGCAATATCATGACCCACGAGTTCACCCACGCGCTGCAAGACCAGCACCACAATCTCAACGAGATGATGGGCGTGGTGATGCACGACGACGACGTGAACCTGGCCATCACGGCGTTGGTCGAGGGCGACGCCACGCTCATCGGCACTGGCGCGCTCATGGACGCCGACGGGGATCTGACCAACCTCCTCAAGCAGGATCCCGCCGCGATGGGCGCGATGATGGGCGCGGGCGGCGGCATGATGGGCGCCGAGGCCAACGCCATGCCCGCCATCCTCAAGGAAACGCTGATTTTTCCGTACGTTTACGGCTATATCCTGGTCACGACGATGGTGCAGGACGGCGGGTTCGCGCGCATCGACGCGGCCTTCGCCGATCCGCCCATCTCCACCGAGCAACTGCTGCACATCGACAAGTACCTCGGCGAGACCCGCGACGACCCGATGGACATCACCCTGCCCGACCTGGACCTCGATGACTCGGGCTGGAAGCCCGTGGGCCAGAACACGATGGGCGAGTTCCAGACCCGCGTGCTGCTGGGCAACTCGCCCGACGCCATCGTCGCCGCCGAGGGATGGGACGGCGATCGCTTCCAGGTGTTCGAGCACGAAGATGGTCGGCTGGCCGTCGCGTGGATCAGCGTGTGGGACACCGACGCCGACGCGGCGCAGTTCGCCGAGGAGCTGGCGTATCACGAGAGCAAACGCTTCACTGGCGAGGCGGGAAAGCAGAAGCGCCAGCATCACGAGGGCCGCCTCGAACTGTCCGTCGGCGACGCCGATGACCTGTCGTGGATCACCGTCGAGGGTGACACTGTGGTGCTCACGCGGGGCTTCCCGGCCGGCACGGTCGCCACGGTCGAGGGCGCGGTGCGCGAGCGATCGACCAAAACCATCAAGACCTGGGCAAGCGTGAAGGCCGCGGCCGAGGCGCTGAACGCCGACGCCGTTGAGATTCCCACGCCCTGACCCTTCCTCTGGAGCCTGCATGGACGCGGACCAATACCACCCTTCCGACGATTCACCCGAGGCGACGCAAGCCGCCGCCGACACGTTCCGCAAGGATTATCACGCCGTGCGCGATCAGGTCGCGCGCGTCGTCGTGGGCCAGCAGGACATCATCGACGGGCTGCTCACCTGCCTGTTCACGGGTGGGCACGCCTTGCTCGAGGGCGTGCCGGGCATCGGCAAGACGCTCATGGTCCGCACGCTGGCGGGCGCGCTCTCGCTCGACTTCGGCCGCGTGCAGTTCACGCCCGACCTGATGCCCGCGGACATCACGGGCACGACGGTGATCGACGAGGTGGAAACCGAGAGTGGCCATCTGAAGCGGCAGTTCGCCTTCCAGCGCGGGCCGATCTTCGCGCAGATGGTGCTGGCCGACGAGATCAACCGCGCGACGCCCAAGACCCAGAGCGCGTTGCTCGAGGCCATGCAGGAACGCAGCGTCACCGTGGCGGGCACGACGCACGCCCTGCCCGCGCCGTTCTTCGTGCTGGCCACGCAGAACCCCATCGAGCAGGAAGGCACCTACCCGCTGCCCGAGGCCCAGCTCGACCGCTTCTTTTTCAAGTTGCAGGTTGGCTACGCGACGCGGAATGAGATGGGCGAGATCATCGCGCGCACGACCGGGGCGCGGGCCACCGCCGTCGAACCCGTGCTCGATGCGAAGACCATCCTCGAACACCAGACACTCGTGCGTCGCGTGGCGGTCACCGAGCGCGTGCGCGACTACGCCATCCGCCTGGTGCTCAGCACACACGCCAAGGGGCGGTACTCCGACGGACAGTTCGCCACGCCGATGGTCAACCAGTACGTCCGCGTGGGCGCTTCTCCACGCGCGGCCCAGGCGCTGATCCTGGGGGCCAAGTGCCGGGCCCTTGTGGACGGCCGACCGTCGGTGGCCATCGAGGACATCAAGGCCATCGCGCTCCCCGCCCTGCGCCACCGGATCGTCGTGAACTTCGAGGCCGAGGCCGAGGGCGTGGCCAGCGACCCGATCGTGGAGAACATCGTGCAGACGCTGCCGGTCGAGGGCGTGTAGGCTTCGCACACTGCTCGTGGGGGCCTCACCATGCTCGGTCGCGTGTCGATCAGGATCCTGTTGCCGCTGCTCATGGGCTTGCCGGTCGCCGTCGCGGCCTTTGTGCTGGTGACGCTGTGGAGCGACAGTGCGCGCCAGACCGCCCGCGCGCTCAACGAGGCCGAGATGGCCCAGATCCATGAGCGGATCAACGATCGGCTGGACATGCTCTTGAACGTGCCCGCGCGGGCGACACGTATCCAGCGAGGGCACATCCTCGCGGGCCGGCTCGATCAAGACGAGTTGCGTTCGTGGCGCAAGCCGCTCTTCGAGTTTGCCGAAGCCATGGACATGATCAGCGGCGTGAGTTGGGGCGACGCGACGGGCCGGGCGGCATGGGTGTTCCGGTACCCGGGCAAGCTCCACCCCGAGTTCGCCATCGCCGATCAGGAAACCAAGGCGGACAACAACTCGCCCGACACCGGCTATGTCGAGGAATATGCCCTGGATGCCAGCGGCAGCATGATCGAACGCGTGGGCGGATATCCGTACGACCCGCGCGTGCGACCGTGGTACGTCGGGGCCGTGAAGGCGGGCGCGCCCACATACCTCGACCCGTACGCCTGGCTGAATGTCGACGGGCAAGCCACCACGCTCGGTTTGCCGTTCGTCGAGCCGGTGTTCAAGGCACCAGCGGACGCCAGCGAACGAGGCGAGCTCATGGGCGTGCTGGCCGCCGAGTTCAGCCTTGAAGACCTCTCGCGATTCTTACGAACCTTGCGCGTGGGCGAGGCGGGTTATGTGCTCATCCTCGATGCCCGAGGGCGACTCATTGCCCACTCGCTCCCCAGTGATGAAGTGCCCGCAATCGCGGAGATCGACGGATTGCCAGCCGTGCCTATTGCCGGCGAGATGCGGGACGCCCGCGTGCGGGACGCGGCCCTCGCAGTGGGGAGCGCGATGAACAGCGAACGAGCCGATACGAGCGTCGTCCAGATCGCCGGTCGGCCGATGCTCGTGCGTGTGTCGGCGTACAACGACGCCCCGGGGCTCGATTGGAGAGTGGTCACCGTGCTGCCCGAGGCCGAACTCCTCGCCCCGGTCGTCGCCGCCCGAGCAAGCAGCGACCGGGCCACCATCGCCGCTGTCCTCGTCACCATCGTGCTGGGCCTCGACATCGGCCTGCTGGCCACCGTGCCCATCCGCCGCCTGGTGCGCGAGATCGGCCGGGTGGGCGCGGGCGATCTTGACGAGCGCGTCGCGTCCGCCCCCACCAGCGAGTTGCGCCGCATCTCGCAAGCGGTGAACACGATGGCCGAAGATCTCCGCGACCGCGTGCGCCTGCGCGAGAGCCTGCTGGTGGCGATGGAAGTGCAGAAGAACTTGCTGCCCCAGGAGCCGCCCACCATCAAGGGGCTCGACATCGCCGGCCACAGCACGTATTGCGACGAGACCGGCGGGGACTATTACGACTATCTCGACGTGCAGGGGCTGACTGAGGGCAGCGCGGCCCTGGCCATCGGCGACGTGGTCGGTCACGGCGTGGCGGCGGCGATGCTCATGGCCACGGCGCGCGGCATCCTGCGAAGCCGATGCCACGAGCCCGCGTCATTGGGCCAGTTGCTCACCCACCTCAACGACCTGCTCGTCGACGACACCGGCGGCCAGCGATTCATGACCATGCTCCTGGTCATGCTCGACGGCACCACCGGCGCGATGGCCTGGGCCTCGGCCGGCCACGGGCCGCCGATGGTCTACCTCGCCAAAGAAAGTCGCTTTGCAGAGTATGACGGGGGCGGTATCCCGCTGGGCTTGTTCGCCGGCCAGAAGTACCACACCGAGCGGGCCGGCCCGTTCTCGCAGGGCGATGTCGTCGTGCTGGCGACCGACGGCCTGTGGGAGGCCCGCCAGATCGACGGTGAGTTCTACGGCATGGAGCGCCTCGAGCGCGTCATCCGCGCGGCGGCCGGCGGCACCGCAGAATCCATCGCCACGGCCATCCGCCAGGATCACAAGGCCGCCTGCGGGGATCACTCACAAGACGACGACATCACGTTCGTCGTGGCGAAGATCGGATCATAAATACGCCGAGGCCACTACGCCTCCTCGCTCTCGCGCAGCTTCGCCAGCACGGTGAAGTCTTCGAGCGTCGAAGTATCCTGCGTGCCTTCCACGCCCGCGGCGATGTCGCGCAGCAGGCGGCGCATGATCTTGCCGCTGCGGGTCTTGGGTAAGGCCTCGGCGAAGCGAACCTGATCGGGTCGCGCGATCGCGCCGATCTGGTCGGCGACGTGCGCGCCAAGTTCCTTCTTGAGCTCCTCGCTGGGCGCGACGCCGCCGGCCAGCGTCACGAACGCCGCGATGCCCGTGCCCTTGATCTCGTGCGGCACACCCACCACCGCCGCCTCGACGACGGCGTCGTGGGCCACCAGGGCGCTCTCGACCTCCATCGTGCCCAAGCGGTGGCCGCTGACATTGATCACGTCATCGATGCGGCCCATGATCCAGAAGTTACCGTCCTTGTCGCGCCGCGCGCCGTCGCCGGCGGTATAGACGGGCTTGCCTTTGATGTGGACCGTCGAGAAGTACGTCTGGATGTATCGCTCCCGATCGCCGTACACACCGCGCAGCATCCCGGGCCAGGGCTTGCGGATGACCACCAGCCCGCCCGCGTCGGGCTGGCACTCGGTGCCGTCGGCCTTCACCACGGCGGCGTCGATGCCGAAGAACGGCCGCGTACACGAGCCCGGCCGCGTGGGGATCGCCCCGGGCAGCGGCGTGATGACATGCCCGCCGGTTTCGGTCTGCCAGTAGGTATCGACGATCGGGCACTTGCCATCACCGATCTTCTCGCGGTACCACATCCACGCGGCGGGGTTGATGGGCTCGCCCACGGTGCCCAGCACTTGCAGCGAACCAAGATCGTGTTTGGCCGGGTGCTCGTCGCCCCACTTCATGAACGCCCGGATGGCCGTGGGCGCGGTGTAGAAGTGCGTGACCTTGTGACGCTGCACGATGTCCCAGAAGCGGTCTTCGCTTGGTTCATTCGGCGCGCCCTCATACATGAGGGTGGGGACGCGGTTGGGCAAGATGCCGTAGACGATGTAGCTGTGCCCGGTGATCCAGCCGCAATCGGCCGTACACCAGTAGACCTGGTGGGCGTCGGGCGTCAGGTTGAACACCTGCTGCGCGGTGTGCGCCGTGTAGAGCAGGTAGCCCGCGGTCGTATGGACGATGCCCTTGGGCTTGCCCGTCGAGCCGCTGGTATACAACAGGAACAGCATGTCCTCGCTATCCATGGGCTCGCAAGGGCACTTGGGGCTGGCGGCCTCTACCATCGTTTCCCAGTCGTGGTCTCGTCCGGCGTGGACGGCCACGTCGTTGTGGCAACGGCGCAAAACGAGCACGCTGGTTACCGGGCTGCTCGTGCCCATCTTGGCGATGGCCTGGTCGACGTTATCCTTGAGCGGCACGACGTTGCCGCGACGCCACGAGCCGTCGCAGGTGAGGATGATGGTGCTCTTGGCATCAGTCACGCGGTCGGCAATGGCCTGACTACTGAACCCGCCGAAGATGACCGAGTGCGGGCAGCCGATGCGGGCGCACGCGAGCATGGCGATGGCCAGCTCGGGCACCATGCCCATGTAGATCGTGACGACGCCGCCCTTCTTGGCCCCCTGCTTCTTGAGGGCGTTGCCCAGGCGGGCGGTCTGCTCTTGCAAATCCTTGTAGGTCAGGCGGCGGATCTCGGGAGTTCCCCCGTCCACGGGTTCGCCCTCCCAGATGATCGCCGTCTCGTCGCCGTGCCCCTCGGCGACGACCCGCTCGACGCAGTTCTCGCAGGCGTTGCGCGTCCCG
>CAYGTM010000023.1:2196-13138 GCA_964352795.1 uncultured Phycisphaera sp. | reverse complement strand
CGAGCACTGGGTGGGTCTGCGGGGGCTGGGCCAGGCCGAGACCTACAGCGGCTACGGCATCCACGGCACGATCGAGCCGGACAGCATCGGCCGGTCGATGTCGATGGGTTGCGTTCGGATGATGCCCGAGGACGTTGGGTTGGTGTACGAACTTCTGGCCGAAGAGATCAGCCGGGTCCATATCGTGGAGTAAACGGGTCGTCTTTCGAGAACGATGCCCGGGCCCGGACCCGGGCTTATTCGTGCCCAGTTGGCGTTCATACGGAGGGTAAAACCCGGGTTCGCGCCCGGGCTTGGTCAAGACTTGCATCCTATAATACAGACCAGCATTTTCGGGGTTCTTCCGGGCTCTCCGGAGGCCCCGCCACGACCGCGAGGACCCATGGCCCAGCACGACGCGACGACCCCAAACCAGCCGGATTCTGATGCCGCCGTGACCGCCGAGACTGGGGCCAAGAAGGCTTCCCAGAACGGCAAGACGACTGGCAGTTACGGGGCCGATCAGATCAGCGTGCTCGAGGGGCTCGAGGCGGTGCGCAAGCGTCCGGGCATGTACATCGGCGGCACGGGCATCGGCGCTCTGCACCACCTGGTGTACGAGGTGGTGGACAACTCCATCGACGAGGCGATGGCCGGCCACGCGAGCATCGTGCTGGTGACCATCCAGGCCGACGGGTCGATCAAGGTCGTCGACGATGGGCGCGGCATCCCGGTCGACCCCGTGCGCAACGACGACCCAACCCTCCACGGCAAGAGCGCCGTCGAGGTGGTCATGACCAAACTGCACGCGGGCGGCAAGTTCGGCCAGGAGGGCAGCGCGTACAAGGTCTCGGGCGGGCTGCACGGCGTGGGCGTGAGCTGCGTGAACGCGCTGTCGAGCCTGCTGGATGTCGAGGTATACCGCGACGGCCAGGTCTACGCCATCGGCTTCTCGCGGGGACACGTCACCGAGCCGCTCCGCGTGGTGGGCAAGATTCCCGAGAACTCGTCTCGTACCACGGGCACGAGCATCACGTTCGTGGCCGACCCGGAGATTTTTCCTGTCATCGAGTTCAGTTATGACACGCTCGCCAACCGGCTGCGCGAGCTGAGCTTCTTGAACCCTGGAGTGGTGATCCGCCTGCGCGACGAGCGCGTGGGGGCCGACGGCAAGCCGCGGGACGAGACGTTCAAGGCCGAGGAGGGCTTGCTCGCGTATGTGCGGCACCTGATGAGCGGCAAGACGGCCGTGTGCGTGCCCGTGCATATCCGCAAGGAAGACGAAGAGCGTTCGATGGTGTGCGAGGTGGCGTTGCAGTACCACGACGGGTACAACGAGACGCTGCTGACGTTTGCGAACAACATCAACAACGTGGACGGCGGCACGCACGGGCAGGGCTTCAAGGTGGCCCTGACGCGCACGCTGAACGCCTACGCCCGCAAGGTCGGCATCATCCGCGAGAAGGATCCGGTGCCCAGCGGCGACGACCTGCGCGAGGGGCTCATCTCGATCATTTCGGTGAAGCTGCCCGACCCGGCCTTCAATAATCAGCCCAAGGAAAAGCTGCTCAACCCTGAGATCGAGCCGTTCGTGGCGCAGGCGGTGAGTGATGCTCTTGGCACCTGGCTCGAGGAGCACCCGGCCGAGGCCAAGCGAGTGTGCATGAAGGGTATTCTGGCGGCACAGGCCCGCGAGGCGGCGCGGAAGGCGCGCGAGCTGACGCGGCGCAAGAGCGCGCTCGACTCGGGCAGCATGCCCCACAAGCTGAGCGATTGCAAGACCAAGGACGTGGAGCGGAGCGAGCTGTACCTGGTCGAGGGCGACTCCGCGGGTGGCAGCGCCAAGCAGTGCCGCGACGTGGAGACGCAGGCCGTGCTGCCGCTCAAGGGCAAGATCCTCAACGTCGAGAAGGCGCGCATCGACAAGGTGCTGGCGTTCGAGGAAATCCGCACGATGGTGGCCGCCCTCAAGTGCGGCATCGGGGCCGAGTTCGACCACAGCAAACTGCGGTACGGGCGCGTGGTCATCATGACCGACGCCGACGTGGACGGCAGCCACATCCGCACGCTGCTGCTGACGTTCTTCTTCCGGCAGATGCCCGAGCTGATCCGGCGAGGTCGGATTTTCGTGGCCCAGCCGCCGCTGTTCCAGGTGTCGCGCGGCAAGCACCATCGGTATGTCATCAACGAGCGCGAGCTGAGCGCGATGCTGACGGGCGAGGCCATCAAGCACTCGAGCCTGCTCGTGCGCCAGCCGTTTGATGAGGATGACCTGCCGCCCAGCGGCGAGGCACCCCTGGAGCGACGCATCGAGGGTGATGACGTGGCCAAGGCGGTCAAGCTGCTCGAACGGCTGGCCGAGCTGAGCATCGTGGCCGAGCGGCGAGGGGTGAAGTTCATCGATCTCATCGGCTCGCGTCATCAGGCGGCCCCGGGCAAGGGCGGGCTGCCGACGCACCGCGTGGCTTGGCGCGGCGGGGCCGAATGGGCGTGGAGCGAGGAAGAGGCGCTGGGCCTCGTCGAAAAGCACGACCTGCGCCTGGAAGAGAGCGATGAGCCCGAACCGGCTGTCGCGGATCAGAGCGATGAAACGACCGAGGCCGGTGCGGAAGAGGCCGAAACAACCGCGCGGGCCGAGCCTGTCGACCCGATGACCGCGCGTCCGATCGCGACCATCCGCGAGTTGCACGAGAACCGCGAACTCGACGCGATCTTCAACCAGTTGGGTGAGTTGGGGTTGGACATCACCGATTGGGACCTTCGCCAGCAAGAGGCCGTCAGCGGCGAGAAGCTGCCGGCGCGGTTTGCCTGGGAGGTGCCCCAGAGCGGCAAGGGCGACGGTGAGGAAGGCGGGAAGGTGCGCATCGCCGAGGCGGCCAACCTGGCGTCGATCGTGCCGGCGTTGCACGATATCGGACGCAAGGGCATCGACGTGAAGCGCTTCAAGGGCCTGGGCGAGATGGACGCCGAGCAGTTGTGGGAAACCACGATGGATCCCGAGGTGCGCACGCTGATGCGCGTGACGATGGACCAGGCGGCCAAGGCCGAGACGTTGTTTACCACGCTGATGGGCGAGCAGGTCGAGCCGCGGCGCAAGTTCATCGAGGAGCACGCGCTCGAGGCCAAGAACCTGGACGTGTGACCCCGGCATCGGGCGCGTCCGATAGCCCAGCAACGATTCCCCCAATGTGGTCCGATTTGAGCCAAGCGGGTACGGATTCGGGCCGATCTACAATGCGAACCAGCGGGGGATTCGCATGGGCACCGACGCATCCCGGCCGAGCGGCCGCAGCAACACGTTGAACCTCTCGGCCGAGCGGCTGAGCGCGATCATGGACGAGTTGGACGCGATTGGCGCGGGCGGCAGCACCCGCCGCAACCACTCGCGATTGCGATTTCGCAAGCTGGCCATCGAGTTGGAGGTGTATCAGCCCAGTGGCGGCAGCGTGAACTTCTGCGTGGCGTGCCGGAATCTGTCTCGCGGCGGCCTGAGCGTGGTCCACAGTTCGTACATGCACGTGGGCACCAAGTGCCGCATCAGGATGCAGCACAAGACCGACGGCGAGCAGTGGATCGCGGGCGAGGTGGTGCAGTGCCGGCATGTGACCGGGCGTGTCCACGACGTGGGGTTGCGTTTTAGCCAGGAGATCGATGTCAACGATTATGTGAAGGTCGATCCGCTCAGCACGAGTTTCTCGCTCGAGCGGGTGGACCCAAGCACGCTCAAGGGCCGCGTGCTGCTGGTGACTGGCAACGACATCGACCGCAAGCTCGTGGAGGTGTACCTGTCCGAAACGGCGTTGCGGATGGTCCATGTGCCGGCGTACGACGAGATGCTTGCGCAGTTTACCGATCCCTTCGATGCGGTGCTGTGCGACTTTGACATGGACGCCAAGGCGGCCGGACAGGTGTTGCAGTCGCTCAGGTCGGCCGGGCATCGCGTGCCGGTGATTGCGATCTCGGGGGATGTATCGGCGTCGGCCAAGGACGCGATCCGGGAATCTCGCGCGAGCGCGTTGGTGCCCAAGCCCGTGGAACGGATCGCGCTGCTGCGGGCGCTGGCCGAGTTCATCCTGCTCAATCGCGGCGCGGGCGAGCAAGACGCGCCAGCCCAACCCAAGCAGCAGACCGACCCTTCGCTCAAAGCTTTGGCCGACCTTTTCGTGCAGGATCTCCAGAAGTTCGCCGAAGAGATCGCTTCGTGCGCGAAGGCGGGGGACGAGAAGAACCTGCGATACATCTGCGCTCGGATCAGGGGCACGGGCCCGGTGCTGGGCCACGCCAGCGTTGCCGACGCGGCCGAGAAGGTGCTGACGCAGCTCGATGCCGAGGGCTCGATCGCCGCAGCCGAGGAAGCGGTGAACGCCCTGACGAGCCTGTGCAAGTTGGCGCGGGTGGCCTGAGCCTGTTGGTCCAACTGGTTGGCGGGCGATCGGGGCGATGGACGTGCCTTGGTGGGATTGCCCCTCCAAGGTCGCCTGGTCCTCGTTTTCGATGGGAAAGGGTGACTGACGGGACTCGAACCCGCGACCCCCAGGATCACAACCTGGTGCTCTAACCAACTGAGCTACAGCCACCGTCGATCGGTGGGGCCAACCCAACCGTGGGATGGTGGGGTGGCCTGCCGAGCGGTAACGCTAGCACCCAATCGGGCGGTGGCAAGCGGTGGTCGGCGTGGCTTGCGGACGGGTGGCGACCTACCCTAGCCATTACCCCTTGAAACTGGGCTCGGTTGCGGGGCGCAAGCGGGCCGGAGACGCATTGCCGATGCCAAGCCAGATAAGCCAGACGCTCGCCAGTCTTGATCTTTCCGCCGCTCGCACCCTGCGGAACCTGCCGCCCGCGCGGCTGGTGGAGTTGGCGTTGGCCGCCGGCGAGGGCCGCCTGGCCGCCGACGGCGCGCTGGTGTGCCTGACGGGCGACCGCACGGGCCGCAGCCCGACGGACAAGTACCTCGAGGACAGCTCGGCGATCCACGACAAGATCGACTGGGGCAAGGTGAACCAGCCATTGACGCCCGAGCGTTTCGAGTTGGCCGAGCGGATCGCCATCGACCACCTGAACGCGCAAGACCGGCTGTATTGCTTCGAGGGCTTTGCGGGCGCCGATCCGGCATATCGCCTGGGCGTGCGCGTGGTGACCGAGCAGGCCTGGCATAATCTGTTCGCCAGCACGCTGTTCATCAGGCAGGGCACGCGGGCGGCCAGCGGCTCGACGGATTGGAAGCACGATTGGACCATCCTGAACGCGGGCCGGCACAAGCTGACCGCCGAGGAGGCCCAACAGCTTGGCGTGAAGGGGCCGATCATCATCGCGCAGTCTCTCGAGCGCAAGACGGTGGTGATACTGGGCACCGAGTACGCCGGCGAGATCAAGAAGAGCATCTTTTACGCGATGAACTTCGACATGCCCGAGGTGGGCGTGTTCCCCATGCACTGCTCGGCCAATGTGGCCAAGGACGACGCGACGAATGTCGCCCTCTTCTTCGGCCTGAGCGGCACGGGCAAGACCACGCTAAGCGCCGATCCGGATCGCGCCCTGATCGGCGACGACGAGCACGGCTGGAGCGAGAAGGGCGTGTTCAACTTCGAGGGCGGGTGCTACGCCAAGTGCATCAAGCTCAGCCGAGAGACCGAGCCGCAGATCTGGGACGCCATTAAGTTCGGCAGCGTGCTCGAGAACGTGGTGATCGACGACCACAGCCGCGTGCCGGATTATGACGCCGGCTCGATCACCGAGAACACGCGGGTGACGTACCCGGTGGAGTTCATCCCCGAGGCGGTCATTCCGTCGGTGGGGCAACACCCTCGGAACGTGATTTTCTTGACGGCCGATGCGTTCGGCGTGATGCCGCCGGTGAGTAAGCTGACGCCCGAGCAGGCGATGTATTACTTCATCAACGGGTACACCAGCAAGCTGGCGGGCACCGAGGCGGGCGTGACCGAGCCGCAGCCGAACTTCAGCGCGTGCTTCGGGGCGCCCTTCATGCCACGTCCGCCGGCCGAGTATGCCCGGATGCTTGCCGAGCGCATCAAGAAGCACGATGCCAACGTGTGGCTGCTGAACACGGGCTGGACGGGTGGGCCGTATGGCGTGGGCAGCCGTTTCAAGCTGGGCTACACGCGGGCGATGGTGTCGGCGATCTTGAGCGGCGAACTGGCCAAAGCGAACTACGTCGAGCACGAGATTCTTGGCCTGCACATGCCCACCGCCGTGCCGGGCGTGCCGCAAGAGGTGCTGCACCCGCGCAACACCTGGAAGGACGGGACGGCCTACGACGAGAAGGCCCGCGACCTGGCCCGCCGCTTCCGCGAGAACGACACGAAGTACGAGATGGCCGACCCGGTGCGCGCGAGCGGGCCGAAGGCGTAGGCGTTTTCTCGACAAGTCGTCGCTCAACACGAGGCCCGGGCGCACGCCCGGGTTTTCGCTTGGATGCCCGCCTCAGACAGCCTCACTCGCCGGCGTGGCCAAGGTCCGGTGTTCGACAGCGATCGGCCTGATCGGCGACGGCGTGTTAACGGTCCATTGCGGCACCGGACGCCGGCGGTCGAGCTTGCCGATGAGCCAGCCGTCCTGGAGCATGGATTCGAGCCCCTGGATGCAGCGGCTCAGACTCGCGGCCTGCATGGCCGCCGGCACGCTCGAGCGGATTTGTTGCTGCAACTCGGCGAGCAGGTCGGTGACCACCGAGTGGTGCTTGAGGGTCTCGAGCAGGCGTTCGTAGACGCCAATGACGGGCAGCACACGGCCGTTACGGGTATAGCACGCGACGCGATGGACGGCACCTTCGCGGAAGTCGGCCACCCATTCCTGCCGCGCGCCGACGAGGTTTGGCTTGAGGACATTGAAACCCTGGAGTTCGATGCGTGGGTCGGCTTTCCCTTCGGTCAGTTGGCCGACGAGCGCGCGAGCGCCGCCGATGTCGAGCGAGCCGATCTTCGGCTGGACGAGGCTGGTGGCCGTCAGCCCTCCCTGGGTGAGCCACGCCCAGGCGTGCTGGGCGTTGGCCCGCAGTCCAGAGGCTCTGGCGATCGCCGCGGTGTGGGCCGCAAGGCCGGGCATCTGCCGGTTGCCGGCGTACCACAGTTGCGCGAGGCGGGCGTGGAGCTCGAAGTGCCGACGGGTCTTGTCGGTGTAGGCGGTCAGGAGCCATCGCTGGTTGTGTTGGCCCAGGCGGGCGGCGGCCAGGGTGTATCCGGCCTCGCGGCCCGTGGTGTGCGCGAGCATGAGTTCGGCCATCAGGATGGGCTCGCTCACGCCGGCCGCCCCGCCGCAGAGCAGCCAGTTCTCACCCGCCATGCGGGCGGCGAGCGTGGGGGTCGCGTCGTCGACACGCCAGGCTGTCAGGGGTTGGGCGTTTTGGGTGAGGGCGGCGAAGTCTGGGCTCTCGGCCTGGGCCCGTTGGATGAGTTGCTCGGGGGTCTGGCCGTTGGCTTCGAGGATTTCGGCTGGCACCACGACCCCGACCGCCAGGCGCTCGCCCGGGAGGGGTAAGGCCCACGCCCATCCGAAGGACAGGCTGCGGATATGGGCTCGCACGCCGGCCGCCGGGTCGGCCATCGGTCGCGCGCCGCCGAGCACGCCCGAGACCATCCGATGGTTCATGCCCGCCACGCGGTTGGTGGGCACGCTCAGGGCGCGAGCCAGCACGCCGGTGGGGCCGCTGGCATCGAGGTACATGTTGGCGACGATCGTTCGCCCGTCGCCGAGGGTCAGGCGTTCGATGCGATCGCCCGCGGTTTCGACGCCGGTGACCGCGACTCCCTTGAGGATGCTCGCGCCGAGTCCCTCGGCGTGGGCCAGCAGCGTGTCGTCGTAGGCCGACCGCTCGACGCGGAAGCCGGTGCTCGCCCGGAGGCCGGCGAAGCCGCCCGGGTGTGGCTTGGCGGCCACCGGCTCGGCGGGTACATGGTCGAAGGCCCAGGGCTGATCGCCCTGACCCCAGATGTAGGACGCGCCGGCGAAAGGGGCTTGGCCGAGTGATTCCACCTTGGCCCAGGCGCCGATCTCTTGGAGCACCTGGGCCCCGAGCGGCAGCAGGATCTGGCCGGCCGGCGGCTTGGGGCCGGCTTGCTTTTCAAGGATGACCACTGTCTGGTCGGGCGATTGCAGGCGCAGGGTGGCCGCCGCGACAGCGCCGGCAGGCCCCCCGCCCACGATGGCCACGTTCGCCCGAACCTCGGACCCGTTCCCGCTTGTCCCCTGCAACATGTCAACGCCCCCCACGGACCCCTGTGCTGCTCAACCTTGGATGTTCGCGCCTTCGCGCTGGACAGAAGATACACGAGTTGGGGAGAACTTGCAAGCCTATTTTGCGCCGATTTTCAGGCCGGTGGGATGGGCTTGCCGTGGGGGTCGGTCGGCGCGGCCTCTGGGGGCATGGCCTCGGGCAGGTGTTCGAGATGCTCGGCCGGATCGTGGACGTGATCGGCGGCCAGGCCGGCCCGATCGACCAGGTAGGCCTCCCAGAGCCGATGGCGACGCACCAGGGCGGCGGCCTGGGCCCGGCCCGCGTCGGTCAGGGCCAGACGGGTGGGCTCGACAAGCCCACGCCCGCGCGCCCGGGCCAAGGCGGGTTTGGGTGCGTAGGTCGGTGGAGCACCGCCTTCTTCCTGGCGATACAGGCGGCCCAGCAGGTCGTCCAGGGCGATGCGGCGGGCCATGCGGGAGCGGCGGATGGCGGTGGCCAGCACGCCGTACCGCAGCCCGAACACCGCGGCGAGGGTCAGCAGCACGCCCAGCATGACGGCCATGGACCCCGCGGCGTTCACCTCGCTCTTGCCGAAGGCGTGGGGGACGGCGATCGAGCCCATATAGCCCAGGATTGCGGCTGCGATGGCAACCCCGACGCTGACCAGGAGTTGCGGCGCGAGGCGGTCGGTCAGCAGCCGGGCCGTGGCGGCGGGCACGATAAGCATGGCGATGACCAGGATGGAACCCACGGCCTCGAAGGCGGCGACCGTCGCTCCGGCCACGAACACCATGAGGACATAATGCAGCAGCGTGGCGCTGAAGCCCTGGGCGTCGGCCAGGGCAGGGTCGAAAGCGGCCAGGCGGAGTTCCTTGAAGAGTGCCACGACGAGCGCGATGGTGAGCGCGCAGGTGATCGCCAGCGTCCAGACCTGCGGCGGCATCGCAGAGAGCACGTTGCTGTCGAACAACCGGGACCATGACACGGGCCCTTCCCACCAGACCAGCGACTCGAGCTGGCCGTGCAGGACGCAGTTGGCGTCGAGGTCGGTATTGCGGGCGGCCCGCTCGATGAGCAGGACGCCCAGGGCGAAGAGCACGCTGAAGACCACGCCCATGGCCGCCCCGGACTCCACGCGACCGAGGCGTTTGATGAGTTCGACAAGGACCACGGTGGCAACGCCGGCCAGGGCGGCACCGACGAACATGACCGGGGCCGCGCGCGAGCCGGTGAGCATGAAGGCGATGACCAGGCCGGGTAGCACGCTGTGGCTCATGGCGTCGCCCATGAGGCTGAGCTTGCGGAGCACCAGGAAGTTTCCCAGCAGCCCGCAGCACAGCGCCGCAAGTATGGCGGCCATCAGGGGGAAGAGGTCTCCGCTGGGGGTGAGCGTCATGGCGTGGCCTCGTGGGCGTCCATGAGCGCCGCTTCGAGTTCGGCGACCAGTTCGGGGCTCAGGACATGCTCGACGGTGTCGGCCGACCAATCGACGTGGCCCGGGGCAACGTCGGCGTAGGTGAGCAGATATTGCTCCCATAGGCGGTGGTTGCGGGCGATGCGCGCACCGCGGGCGACGCCCGGGCCGGTGAGTTCGTAGCCGCCCTCGTTGCGTGTGAGATAGCCCCGGCGTCGCAGACCGGCGACGACCATCGGACCAAGCCAGGCGGGCCAGCCCCAGAGCCGTTCCATGGCGCGCAGCGTGCGCGTGGAGATGGTCGAGACACCCTTGCGCGAGACGCTGTGCTCATACGCGGCTTCGAGCAGGTGTTCACCCGCGATGCGGAGGCGTTGGATGGCCCGGCGACACGCGGTGGCCACGACGCCGTGGCGTGGCGCGACGAGCAGGCTGATGACGAACACCGACCCGCCGCAGAGCACGATGACCGAGCCGGCGGGCGCGCGGGGCAGCAGGGCGCTCACGGCCGCGCCGATGTAGCCGCTCAGGGCTCCGAGGCCGCCCGAGATCAGCACGAGCGAGGGGAGGCGATCGGTCCACAGCCGGGCCGCGACGGGCGGGATGATGAGCAGGGCGATGACCAGGATGAGGCCCACGGCCTGGAGCCCCGCAACGGTGACCAGCACGACCAGCCCGAGCATGAGGGCGTCGAGCAAACCGATGGGGAAGCCGGCGACTCGTGCGTAGTCGTCGTTGAAGCTGGCGAGGGCGAGTTCCTTGAAGAGGGCGGCCGTCACGGCGACGGCACCCAGAGCGATCGAGGCCATGAGCATCGCGTCGCCCGCGCGCATGGCGGCGGTCTGGCCGTAGATGAAGTGGTGCAGGCCGGCGGGTGAGGCGCTGACGTTCTCGGGCCGCTGCACATAACTCAGCAGCACGACGCCCACGCCGAAGAAGACCCCCAGCACGATGCCGATGGCGGCATCCTCGCGCAGCCTGGTGGAGCGGAGGATGCCGAAGATACAGAAGACGGCCAGTGTGCCAGAGACTCCCGCGCCGAGCAGCAGCACAGGCAGCGAACGGCCGGAAGCGCCCAGCGAGGCGGCGATCAGGAACGCGATCACGATGCCGGGCAGGGTCGCGTGGCCGATGGCGTCGGCGACCAGCGAGCGTTTGCGTAACAGGGCAAACACGCCCACCACGCCCGCGCCGAGCCCGAGCATCGCCGAGCCTGCCAGCACGGCGTTGGTGTTGTATCCGCTCTGAAAGGTGAGCACTTCCAGGATTTCGCCGAGCGAGATGGATTGTGGTTGGGCAAGGGCCATCTAGCGCGCCTTCAGGCCCGAACGCGCGGCGGCCTCGGCGGCTGCGCG
>CAYGTM010000023.1:0-2186 GCA_964352795.1 uncultured Phycisphaera sp. | reverse complement strand
CGACGACTCGCATGTTCAGGAGCAGGGCGTGGTCGAAGTATTCGGGCACGGTCTGGAGGTCGTGGTGGACGACGATGGCGGTCTTGCCGGCCTCGCGCAGCTCGCGCAGCAGGGCGACGATGGCGCGTTCGGTGGCGGCGTCGACGCCGGCGAAGGGCTCGTCCATGACGTACAACTCGGCCTCCTGGGCCAGAGCGCGGGCCAGGAAGACGCGCTGCTGCTGGCCGCCTGAGAGTTGGCTGATCTGCCGGTGCGCGAGGTCGGCAAGGCCCACGCGGTCCAGGCATTCCAGGGCCACCTTCTTGTGCGCTCGCCCGACGGGTCGGAGCCATCCGACGCGGCGATAGCGGCCCATGCACACGACGTCCAAGGCGCTGACGGGGAAGGTCCAGTCGACGCTTTCTCGCTGGGGGACGTAGGCCACGCGGTCGCGCACGCGCTTGTAGGGCTCGCCCCAGAACTCGACCAGGCCCGACGCGCGGGGCACGAGGCCCAGGGCCGCCTTGATGAGCGTGCTCTTGCCCGCGCCGTTGGGGCCGACGACGGCGACCAGCGCGTTGGCGGGCGCGTCGTAGTCCACGTCCCACAGCACGGGCTTGCGGTGGTAGGCCACCGTCATGGCGTGGATCGACATCGGGCTGTCGGACGAGTGCTCGGGCCGCTCGGCCAGGCTCTTGGGCGCGGCGTGCCCGGTGTGGACCACGGGGGCGTTCATCGCGCGAGTTTTCCGTGCATGCCGCCGACCGGCGCCTCGCCGCCGAGCGCGCGAGCGATGGTGGTGGCGTTGTGGTCGATCATGCCGACGTAGGTGCCCTCGTAGGTTTTCGCGGGGCCCATCGCGTCGCTGAAGAGTTCGCCGCCGACGGTGACATCCTGCCCGCGAGCCTTCGCGCCGGCGATGAGGGCGTTGATGTTGCGCTGGGACACGGTCGATTCGACGAACACGGCCTTGATCTTGCGCTCTACGAGCAGGTCCACCAAACGCTCGATGTCGCGCACGCCGGCCTCGCTCTCGGTGCTCATGCCCTGGATGCCCAGCACCTCGTAGCCGTAGCGACGGCCGAAGTAGCCGAAGGCGTCGTGGGCGGTGACGAGCACGCGCTGGGCTTGCGGCACGCTGTGGAGCACGCGCTGGCAGTAGGCGTCGAGGTCGGCCAGTTCCTTGAGCAATGCCTCGGCGTTGGTCGTGAACAGGGCCTTGCCCTCGGGGTCCCGTTCGGTCAGGCGGTCGCGCACGACCTCAACGGCCCGGGCCCAGGCGGTGGGGTCCATCCAGACGTGCGGGTCGTCCTTGCCTTCGAGGTCTTCGGGCTGCACGAGGTATTGCGGGTCGATCAGTTCGGTGACCGGATGCACGCCGCGATCGGCCGACGCGGCCCGCACGAGGGCGTCGGTCATGCGGCCTTCGAGGAGCAGGCCGTTGTAGAACACGGCGTCGGCGGCCAGCAGGGCGGCCATGTCGTCTCGGGTGGGCTGGTAGAGGTGCGGGTCGACGCCCGCGCCCATGAGCACCTGGACCTTGGCCCGATCACCGGCCACCCGCTTGACGATGTCGCCGATCATGCCGGTGGTGGCGACGATGGAGCGTTGGCCGGCTGGTGCTTGCGCTGGTCCTGGAGGCGTGGATGACGATTGGCCGCAGGCTGCCGCGAGCCCGAGCCCGAGCCCGAGCCCGAACCCGATGAGAACGATCCGCATCAGACGAAGCATCGACGCCCCCTTCCCAAGCACCGCTTGGTGCATGGTCAAAGTGTAGCCCAGGCTACGGCTAGAGGCTACCGGGGTTTTCCACGTTGCTCGGCGATGGCCCGGAAGCGGTCGAGCGTGGCCCGGCTGACGTGGTGCTCGAGGCCCTCGCTGTCGACCGCGGCGACCTTTTCCGGGACGCCGATGGCCAGCAGGAAGCGGTAGACCACCTCGTGCCGTTCGCGGCAGGCCTTGGCCAGGCGTTTGCCTTTGGCGGTCAACTCGATGGGCTTGTAGGGCTCGGTGGTGACCAGGCCCTCGGCCTCCAGGCGGCCGATGGTGCGGACCACCGTGACGTGGCTGACGCCGAAGCGTTCGGCCAGGTCCTTCACGCGGCAACTGCCGGCCCGTTCGAGCACCTCGGCGATGGCTTCCACATAGTCCTCGGCGGTCTCGCTGGCGTGGTCGAGGCGGGTGCGCTGGTGGCCGCGGCGTGGGGG
>CAYGTM010000022.1:3861-13183 GCA_964352795.1 uncultured Phycisphaera sp. | reverse complement strand
CCCCAGACCGCCGAGGGCAGGGCGTACGGCAACGATTGCTGGGGTTTTGGGACCTACCCCGGGCAGTACGGCATGGCCCTGCTGGTCGACGAACGGCTCGACGTGATTGAGGAGGGCATCCGAAGTTTCAGGCTCCTGCCCTGGAGCGCCATGCCCGACGCCCGCCGGCCCATGAATGACGACGGCACGCATTGGTATGACGACGAGGAATGGGGGGCCATGCGGCTGAGTTCAAAGAGCCACTGGGACATCCCCGTGAAACTGCCTAACGGCGAGGTCATCCACTTCCTGTGCAGCCATCCCACGCCGCCGGCCTTCGACGGCCCCGAAGGCCGCAACAAGGCGCGCAACCACGATGAGATCCGGTTCTGGGACGACTACCTCGACAATCGGGGCTGGATCGCTGACGACAACGCCGAAGACGGCGGGCTCGAACGAGGCATCAAGTTTGTCATCCTGGGGGATCTCAACGCCGACCCCGAGAAGGGCAGCGATGTGGGCAACCCGATCGGCCGCCTGATGAAGAACCCCCGCCTCCAGATTGTCGCGGCCCCGACTCAGGAAACCCCGGTGGAAGGCCTCGAACCCACCGATACCGCTCGCTTTGGACTGCGACTCGATTATGTGCTTCCGAGCACCGGGCTCGAACTGCTGCGAACGGGCGTCTGGACCCTCGAACCGGCTCCCCGGGCCGGAAGCACCGGCTTCCCCAGCGACCACTTTCCGGTGTGGGCCGAACTGACGGTGCCGGGCCGGTGAGTACGGTGGGGGGCGAGATTCGGGTGGACTCTTTGCGGCCACACCGCAAAGATTCCTGTGAGACAGAATCGAGCGCTTCCACCCATATTCCTTCAACGGTGTCGGAGCCCCAAGTGCGGATGACCCGAATCGAATCCATGGCCGGTTCGGCGGCATTGGCCGCGCCGGTCGAGCGTGGCATCAGTTTTGCCGCCTTGTATGAGACCACCAAACCTCGCATCACGCGGCTGGTGACCATCACCAGCGCGCTGGGGTTCGGGCTGGCGGCACTGGCGGTGCGTCCGGCGACCATCGACCTCATCACCGGATTCATCGCGGCCATCGTGGGCACGGGGCTGGCGGCCGCTGGGGCGAACACGCTCAACCAGTGGATGGAGCGATCGCGCGACGCGCGCATGCCGCGCACCATGACGCGCCCATTACCCACGGGCCGCGTGACACCCGCATCGGTGCTGATGGTGGGCGTCGAGTTGTGCCTGCTTGGCATTGTGCTGGCGTGGGTGTTGGTCGGTGTCGTGCCGGCGGTGCTGATCGCCGCGACGGTGCTGAGTTATCTGCTGATCTACACCCCCAGCAAGCCCGGGCTGTGGAGCAGCACATGGATCGGCGCGGTGCCCGGGGCGCTACCGCCGGTGATTGGCTGGGCGTGCGTGGACGGCACCTGGGCCTCGCTGGCGCAGGTGGGCCCTTGGGCGTTGTTCACGATCATGTTCGTGTGGCAGATTCCGCACTTCCTGGCCATCGCTTGGATGTACAAGGACGACTACGCCGCGGGCGGGTATCGCGTGCTACCGGTCGTCGACTCGAGCGGCCGATGGACGTGGGCCATGATGGTGCTGTGGGCAGCGATCCTGCTGCCTGTCACTGTGCTGCCGCCACTCGTGATGGACTTCACGCCCGGTTTCGTGGCCGTTCCAGTGGCCGTGATCGCGGGGCTGCTCTTTTTGCGACTGACCATCCGCGTCACCAGGTCTCGCACCCGGGCCGACGCCCGCAAGGTACTGATCGGTTCGGTCATCTACCTGCCGATCCTGCTGGCGGCGCTGGTCGTCGACGCGGGCATCGGGGTGGCGCTCGGGTGGTAGACCCGGGCGACCTGCTCGTGCGTATCGAGGCGGGCGTGGTCGAGCACCGCGTCCGCAGGTCCAAACCCAGGCGGGCGCTTGACGGGGTGAGTTTCTCGATCGCTCCGGGCGATTGCGTGGCGCTGCTGGGCCCCAACGGCTCGGGCAAATCCACCCTGCTGCGCGCCATCGCGGGGCTGCAACGGCTAACTTCGGGAACCATCAACCGCCACGCGAACACGCGGCTGGGCGTGGTGTTCCAGAGCCCGGCCCTCGACCCTCTGTTGACCGTGCGCGAGAACCTACGTTTGCAGGCGGCGCTCTTTCGCATCGAGAACTCCAACGAACGCATCGAGCGGTTGTGCGCCGAGCAGGCCATCGACGGACGCCTGGACAGCCGCGTGCGCACGCTCTCGGGCGGGCTGGCGCGGCGTGTCGAGTTCGTGCGCGCGATCCTGGCCGAGCCCGACTTGCTGCTGCTCGACGAGCCGACGGTCGGCCTCGATCTGCCTTCGCGGGCGGCGCTACTGGGCGCCATCGACACGCTCCGCGCACAGCGTCCGGCGATGGCGGTGCTGATGTGTACGCACCTGATGAGCGATGCCGAGCGGTTCGAGCGCGTGGCGATGATGTCTGGCGGCAAACTCGTGCGAGCGGGAACGCCGGGGGAACTCGTCGGTGATCTCGGCGGGCTCTTGCTGGGCGTGGCGTCGGGGGCCTCGGTCGATGGCGTCGGCCTGCCGTGGGAGATGCAGGCCGATGGCTCTCGCATCGCACGACCTGCGGATGAGGCGCAACTGGCCGAGTGGTCGGGGCAAGTGGCGGCGGCTGGGGTACCGTTCTTCGTGAGGCCGCCCACGCTGGCCGATGCATACTTGCATTGGGCGCGGGCCCCGCTCGAACAGGCAGCGCTCGCATGAGTGGCGTGCGGGCGGCCCTGGCGCTGGCGGGGCGCGAGTTGAAGCGCGTGCGTCGCCAGCCGCTGCGCATCGCGGTGGCGATCGCCACGCCGGCGATGATGTGGCTGTTCATCGCCAGCGGCTTTGCCGACAGCATTCGATCCGAAACGCTCGGCGACGCGAACGCCTCGCTCTCGCTGTATCTGCTCCCAGGCATGGCGTCGCTGGTGGTGCTGTTCAACGCCATCTTCGCGTCGATCTCGCTGATCGAGGATCGGCACCAGGGCTTCCTGCAAGCCGTGCTGGTGAGCCCCGCGCCGCGGTGGTCGATGGCGGTTGGCAAACTGCTTGGCGGCGGCGTGCTGGGCTTCGCGCAGGCAATGGTGCTGCTGGCGTTCTCGCCGTTGGTGGGGGCGGATATCACTTTCTCTGGCGTGCTTACAGCGATGGCCGCGCTTGCCTGTTTGTCGCTGGGGATCACGGGTTTGGGCTTGGCCGCCGCGTGGAAGGTCGACTCGGCCTCTGGCTTCCACGGCGTGATGAACCTGGTGTTCATGCCGATGTGGTTGCTCAGCGGGGCGATCTTCCCGGTCGAGGGCGCGAGCGGGTGGCTGCGCGCGATCGTGCTCGTGAACCCGATGGCGTGGTGCCAGCAGGCGGTGGGGGCGGGGTAGGAAGGCCGCGTCGATGCGCCGGCCATGCTGCTGTCGGCCCTGTTCGCGGGCATCGGGCTGGCGCTGGCTATGCTCACGATGGGCCGGGGGCGTGCAACAGGAGGCTGAAGTGTCCCAGAAAAAACTCTTCATGGCGATCGTGGTCGTCGCGCTGATCTTCCTCGGATTGGTCGGCACGCTCCTGATGATGATGCCGCAACAGACCACTCCCGCGGCGATCGTGGAGGCCGGAAAGAATCCGCTCCAGCCTGACGAGATGCTCGTCGGCTACACCGTCCCACAGTTCGCGCTCATCGACCAAGACGGACGCCCGGTCGACCAGTCCATCCTCGACGGCGAACTCACGATTCTCGACTTCATCTTCACCAACTGCCCCTTCGCCTGCCCGGGCATGACCGGCGAAATGCTCCAACTCCAGGACGTACTCGACGGCACGGGCGTGCGTTTCCTGAGCATCAGCGTTGATCCAGAGAACGACACGCCCGAGGTGCTCCGTGCGTACGGCGAGCGCAACGGCATCGACTTCACGAGTTGGAGCCTGCTGACCGGCCCGTTCGAGCAAGTCCGCTCGATCGTTCGCGGCAGCCTGAACTTCCATGTGGGCGAAGACACCAGCCGGCAGATTCAGCTTGCCGACGGCACGTCGATGAACAATGTCAGCCACCCCTCGCACCTGATCCTGGTCGGCCCGGAGCGCGAGGTGCTGGGCATCTATCTGTACTACGAGCCCGAGGCGATGGCGGCGCTGCGCACCAGGGCCCGGGCTGGGGCTCGAGAACTCGGATTCAACTAAGTGTTGCTGGCGGATGATGGCGTTCGTGTTGCGTTTTCGGCGGTCCGTCTCATGCCGCGGAGCATGCCTGTGAAGACGAAGTGGTGTAATGGCAAGACACTGTACCAATACGCCAACCCAAGCAGCCCTTTGGGCTTGAATCGCGCCGTCATGTAGAGCGTGCATGTCTTGCCCCCGCCGTCCGGTTCGATGCGAAACTCCAGTGTTGCCTGACCGGGAAGCTTCATCTCCGCGAGCAGGTGCAGTCGTTTTGGTTTTTCAACGGCGATCACACGCCAGAAATCCAGAGCCTCGCCATAGGCGACCGTGTCAGGGTGCCTGCGCCCTCTTCGCAGTCCAGGCCCACCGGCGATGGTGTCCATCCATCCTCGAATTCGCCATAAGAGATCTGCGGCGTACCAGCCGTGTCCGCCGCCGATACGGCAGACCGCCAGGAAGATGTTTTCTGGGGAAGCATGAATGCAAGTTTGCCTGGCATCGACAAAGACTCGACCGCCAGCCCAATCGGGATCCCCGCGCACAACACCGGCGGCGGACCATGAGGTTTCGACCTCGGAAAGGCTGGTCCTTTTGAGTGCCAAATCGATGGCTTCTTCCGGGGACTTGGTTTTGTGGGGCATATCCTGCTGGATCGAGTTGTCACTGACGACCACCGGATTTCGCAGGCCTTCGGCCAATGGGCGGGCGATGCGTGCGTTGACCGGCGTCACCAGCCCGATCCACCGGCTGCTGAGTTTTGGAGTGAGCACCGGCACGGGGATGATGAATCTTTTTTTGAGATCCAGGGCCTTGGCCATGGCCTGCATCAGTTGCTTGTATGTGCGCACGCCATCACCGCCAACCTCATAAGTCCGCCCAGTCGTGTGCGGCTCATCGAGGCAGCGGACGAGCCAATGAAGGATGTCGGAGATGGCTACTGGCTGGCATTTGGTGGCGACCCAACGCGGGGTGACCATGATGGGCAGACGCTCGACGAGGTAACGAAGGATCTCATACGACGCAGAGCCCGAGCCGATGATCATGGCGGCTCGGAACGCTGTGACTGGCACAAGACCTTCGGCAAGCACGAGTTCGACCTCTCGGCGCGAGCGGAGGTGATCGCTCAGGCCCTCGCCTAACTCCCCCAAACCACCGAGGTAGATGATGCGTTCCACGCCCGCCCGCTGAGCCGCAGTGCAAAATGAGTGGGCAAGTTCGCGATCCCTCTGCGCGTATTCACCTCCCGCGGAGACCATCGAATGGACAAGGTAGTATGCGTAGCGACAACCTTTGAGTTGCCCGGCCAGTGCTTCGGTGTCGCCAACATCTCCTTGCACGATCTCCGCGTGCTCATTTGAGGCCCAATCACGATTCCCAAGTTTTTGAGGATCCCGGGCCAGGCATCGGATGGCATAGCCCGAGGCAAGCAGTCGGGGCGCAAGCCGACCACCGATATAGCCGGTCGCTCCTGTCACAAACACCTTGGCCAAAGGTGAAGAGTCGCAAAGCGAGTCATGCACGGTTATCTCGAGTGTGTTGGGATCGCTCATCGTAGGAGTAGTGTGACGGTTGGCAGCCAGCCGAGGCTCAGCATGACACGCAGTGGATGCCGAGGTGCCCGGGAACGCACGAGAGCCTTGTGTAGCTTCCAGAGATGCCACAACGGCGTCACGGTCGAACGACTACGAATGTGAACTGTACCGTCAAACAGTTTGATGTCGAGTACGGCCGCGCGGCTTTGCCTGGATATGGTCGTTCGCAGGCCGCCAGCCATCAGGATTTTGGGCCGGCACCATTCACGCCATCTCGGGTACGGATTCGGACTGCACCATCAAGAACCCAGGCGGCGTGGGTGACGCGTTCGCCCGTGCCGCTGGGAACCTGCACCTTGAGTTTGTCGAACTCGTAGATGATCTCCGCACCCCGGCCGGTCAAGCGATCATACAGGCCAATGGCGAGGTCGGGCCAAGTTGTCGTCTGTTCACTCGTATTGGACGGATTGGTCATCATGTATTCCCTTTCAGTTCGTCCGTGTAATGTTGACCGTGGAGTTTGGCGTATCGGAGCCTTTATGGCGAGCCAACGCCCGGAACATTTGGGTGAATCATGTCGAGATAGATCGGCAACCCCGATGGGAACAGGGCCATCCCTACGCTCTATCCACGGTATGATCTTCAATGCACCACATGACCCCGCACGTCCTGAAGACCTACGACTATCTAGCCAACGCTCGACACAGGCTGTTCCTCCAGGCCCGCCCACTAACGCCACGGCAGCACGCCGAGGCCTTTCCGATTGGCCTGGGCTCGCTGCTTCGCACGATGACGCACATCATGATCTGTGAGAAATATTATATTCTGCGGATGCTCGGCGAGGAGGTGCCCCCGTACGAGACGTGGCCTATCCGAGATGAAAATCCGCCCGCCATGCCAGTGATCGAAGCGGCGTGGGCCGCGCAGTTTCCATGGTCTCGATCCGCGTTGGCGGCGGTCGAGGATTGGAACTCTACCATCGCCTACGACGGCACGGACGAGCAGGACCGTCCCCGCCGCGCGATGGTGACGCCCGCGGACATCTTCACGCAGCTCGTACTGCACGAGGTCCACCATCGTGCCCAAGCGATGAACATTTTGCGCTATCTGGGCGTGGCGTCCGAGGATGTGGATTACAACGAGTTGGCGTACGAGTGGGAGTCGCGATAATTGTGACTCTGACGCGACACGCCGATCAAGCCAATCGATAGCAACGCGTTGGTTGCAGAGGCTCATGCGGTCGGTTTTTCAAGCCCCATGAAGCATCTCGTGAGCAACGCGCTCATCGTGGTCGGCGGGAGTGCCTGGGGCTGAGGGCGCGGTATGGTGTCGCTTTACGGCCCGTGCGCGCGTGCGAGCAGGCAGGCGCGAGCGGTGTTTGCCACGAAAGGTTCCTCGCATGATCCACATGTCCGCCGCGCCGGGCGCTCCGGCCGCGTTGGGCCTGGCCGTCGGGGTTGAGTCGTGTCGGTTTGTGATTGAGCGTGCTTGAAGACGAGGGCCCGGCATGGCCCTCGCGTATTGCGTGCGCCTTCGAGTTTGCACTTATGCCTCTGAAGACCATGCTTGTGCTTGGACTCGGCAAGAGCACGAAGGGCCCAAGGCTCACCCGCCCGGCAAATGCTTCTCGATCCAGTCATCCTGCCTCAAGACATGGCCGCGATTGATGCGGTCACGGTGCTCGGCCTTTTTCTGGCTCTGGCGGATCGCCAGACGCGCCAGCCGGTCGCTGCTGACCTCCTCGCGGGCCGTGCGGCGGCGGATGAACGCGGCCAGGCTCGGGGCGTTGTGGACGATAAGTTCATCTTCCAAACTCGCGAAGATCTGGGCGCTACCCGGGTCGCCCTGGCGGCCCGAGCGGCCGATGAACTGACGGTCGATGCGCTTGGAGGCGTGCAGCTCGGTCAGAATCACGTGCAGCCCGCCGGCCTGACGCGCGGGCTCGTCGAGGATGATGTCGGTACCGCGGCCGGCCATGTTGGTGGCCACCGTGATGGCCCCGCTCTGGCCCGCGTCGGCGATGAGTTCGGCCTCGGTCTGGTCGAAGTTGGCGTTGAGCACCTGGTGGGCCAGGCCGCGGGCTTCGAGGCGTTCGCTGATGCGCTCGCTCACCTCGATGGAGCGCGTGCCCACGAGCACGGGTCGCCCCTGGGCGTGCTGGGCGACGACCGAATCAACGATGGCCGCATACTTGGCGCTGCTCGAGCGGAACACGCGCGTGGGCCAGCGTTCGCGGATGAGCGGGCGGTTGGTGGGCATGACGACCACGGGCCGCGAGTACACCGCCTCAATCTCGCCCCGGGCGTCGATGGCCGTGCCGCTCATGCCAGCAAGGAAGCGGTAGCTGCGGAAGAACCGCTGGAAGCTCACCCTGGCAAGGGTCTCGCGGTCGGCGGTGACCTCGACGCCCTCCTTGGCCTCGACGGCCTGGTGCAGCCCGTGCTCCCACGAGCGGTCGGCCAGGTAGCGGCCGGTGTACTCGTCGACGATGACGACCCGGCCGTCGACGATCTGATAATGGTGTCCGCGAAGATAACAATGCCGGGCGGCCAGCGCCTGCTTAATCAGTTCCTCGGCGCGCCGCGGGGCCTTCCAAATAGGTTCGGCCTGCTCGGCGAACAAGCCACTGAGTCGCTCACGCCCGCGCCGCTTGAGCTCGGCCCTGCGGCGCACATGCTCGACGGTGTAATCGGGCCCCTCGTCCAGCCGGGCGGCGATCTTGGCGGCTGCGGCGTATACCGGGCCCATCTCGTCCTCCTTGCGAGCCTGGGCGATGATGAGGGGCACGACGCCCTCGTCGATGAGCACCGCGTCGGCCTCGTCGACGAGCGCCGCGTGCAGCCCGGGGACTAATGGCGCAAGGCCACCGGCTTCCGGGCGATCACCCATGCGGGCCAGCGCCTGGCGGCCGGTCCAGGGGGTCTTCAATCGGCCGATGCGGAGCTGGTCGCGGAGCCAGTCGGCGGTGATCTGCTTGGGCGTGCCGTACACGATATGTCGTGCGTAGACGCCCGCGCGCTCCTGGGGCGAGAGTTCCTGCGTGATGGCGCCCACCGTCAGCCCGCAACGCGAGTAGATCGGCTCGCGGCTTTCAGCATCGCGCGCGGCCAGGTAGTCGTTGACCGTCAGGACGTGCAAGCGCTTGCGTGTCCACGCGATCAGCGGGGCGGCGATCGAGCCGGTCAGCGTTTTGCCCTCGCCGGTGGCCATCTCTACCACGCGGCCGTGGTACAGCCCAAGCGCGCCGGCGAGTTGCACGACGTACGGCTCCTGCCCGGTCTCGCGGCGGGCGACCTCGCGCAGCAACGCCATGGCGCGGCGCAGCTGGTCGGCGTCGGCCCGCCCGCGCACGAACGCCTCACGCGCGGCCCGCACGGCCTCGTCCAGTTGGGCCTCGCTGAGATCGACCACGCCCGACCGCAGGGTGTCGATACGCTTGGCCTCGGCCAGCAAATGGTTGCGGGTGGTGCGCAGGCGATCGACGCGGGCCCGGGCCTTGACGGCGAAAGTATCCAGACCCGTGTAGTGTTCGGGCTTGCGCTGGCGAGCCCGCAAGGCCTGGAACATGACCTCGTAGCGTGTCAACTCGCTGACGGTCTGGCCGGGGCTGGCTGCGGGCATG
>CAYGTM010000022.1:0-3851 GCA_964352795.1 uncultured Phycisphaera sp. | reverse complement strand
GCGGGCAGGGGAGGGGCGGCGGTCATGTCTAGAGGCCGATGCGCCCCTGCACGAGCTGACGCAGGCGATCAACCCATTGGCTCAGCAACGGGCGAGCGGGCAGCTCGAACCGCACGGCTACGCGCTCGCCGGGCATGGGCGGCAGTTGCGTTGCCGACGCATCGAAGTCGGCTTCCATCTCCACGATGAATCTCGGGGTGGTGGCCTGGGCGCTCTGGCCGCCCCCAGCCTGCTGGTCGCGGCTGGTCTGCACCTGCCCGCCGCCGATGTCGGCCAGCGCCGGGTGCGGCAGGGCCCGATCGCCCGCGTCGCGGCGCACGAACTCGGTCACGCCGTATGCCACGCCCGGCTGGGTATGCCGGCGGATCTGGGCGGAAAAGTCCTGCTCGAAGCTCATGGTCTGGAGCCAGTCGGCCTGGCGCTGGTCCATCGACGCCACGACGCGGATGGTGTCGCTGGCCACCACCGCGCAGATGGGCTGGCCCTGCTGCACATACTGGCCCACCAGCTTGCGCGCGTCGTCGGCCACATACCCGTCATGGGGCGCGCGGATGGTCAGCGCCGCCACGCGGTCTTGCAGCAGCGTGAGGTTCCCCAGCAGCACCGCCCGACGCTCGGCCAACAGGTCGGCCACCGGAACCCCCTGGGACATCGCCGAGCGGAACTGCGCTTCGAGCTCGCGGATCAGGCCCATCGCCCGGTCGAGCTGGGCGAGCAGTTCGAGGTTCTCGGCGACGGCGATCGTCTGGTCCTTCTCGACGAACTCGCCCGGGCCGGCCAGCACCTCGATGATGAATCCGTCGGCACCCGCGAACACGCCTGTGAACTGCTCGCTCTCGATCACCGCGCTGGCGCGCTGGTAGTCGGGCATGGGTACCGCGCCCACCAGCAGGCCCGCGAGCGCCACGGCGGCCACGCTGGTTAGCACCGCGCGCCCCCGCTTGTCGGCGATCTGCGGGCTGGTGGCCAGCCAGTGCGTCCACTTGCCCATCGGCATCACGAACCACACGGCCGCCGTCCAGATGGCCAGCACGAGCCCGAGCCCGAACATCTGTCCCATCACGAACAGCGTGATCGAGAAGAACAGGAACACGCGGTACACCATCGCCGCCCAGCCATAAGAGATCAGCCAGGGCTTCTCACCGGGCTGCACGGTGGGGGGTTTGGCGTTCTTGATGCGGTACATGTGCCGCTGGAAGTGGTACTTGATGAGGTTCTGGGCCCGCTGCATCAGGTTGGGGGCCTCGAGCAGGTCGCTCAGGATGTAGTATCCATCGAAACGCATGAGCGGGTTCGCGTTGAACAAGACCGTGCTTATGCTGGCCGTCAGCATGGCGCTGTACGCGAACTGGTTGACCACGCCGCCCGTGTCGAGCGTGGCCAGCCACACGAACGCCGCGATGGACGCCGCCGCCAGCTCGAAGATCATGCCCGCCGCCCCCACGGCGATGCGCTGCCACTTGCTGGCGAAGGCCCATGTGCTCGACGCATCGACGAAGGGCGCTGGGAACATCACCAGCATCATGATGCCAAGCTCGGGCACCTGCCCACCGAACCGCTTGCACACCAGCCCGTGCCCGCTCTCGTGGATGATCTTGCTGACCACGAACACCACCATCAGCCAGGGCCAGTTGGCCGGCGCGATGGCACCCTGGAAGCGGGCCGTGTCGAACAACGCTCCCGCCTCGCTCGTCAGCGCGAGCAACGCGGTGAAGAGCAGCACGCACCACGCGATGAACCCCCAGCGATTCAGCAGCGGTCGCACAATGGGCTCGACGGCGGTGAAGATGCCGTCGGGGTTGAACAGCCGGATGCGGAAGTACATGATGCCCATCGCCTGCCCGATGGCCTTCTTCTTCACGCGCTGGCGGGCCCGGTGCAACAGTTGCTCGGTCTCGGGCGTGTCGTCGGCCATCAGCAGGTTGGCGTTGTAGAGCTGGCTGATGAGTTCGACGGTCTCCACCTGCGTCGGTGCCGCGTCGCCGTGGGTTTCCAGGCACAGGTGCCAGGTTTCCTCCACCGTCCGCTTGCCGTCCAGCAAACACACGAACTCGTACGCCATGGGCGTCAGGCGATAGAACTGGTTGCTGGCCGGGTCGTGCACCACATGCCAGCGCCGCCCGCGGTAATGCTGGCGGGTGATCTGCGTGTGCGAGCGCAGACGCGGCTTCATCGCGCGTACGCGGCTCCACATCGGGCTGAAGGTCGGGCGTTCGCTCATGCTGTTCTAGCCCTCAATACCACAACCACAGGCGGGCGGTGTCGATCAACCGCCGGCTGAGCACCCAGATGATGCGCTTGTTGCCCGTGTCGATATACGCGATGCCTTCCATGCCCGGGCGCAGCCAGCCGGGCGGGTTCTCGAGCGTGCCGCGGAGCTCGAACACGTTGCTGCCCTCGTCGGGCTTGCCCAGGGGCACCAGGCTGATGGCCTTGAACGCGAACCGCTCGCCGGGCCGGGCGCGAGTGGCAAAGCCGCCCACGCTCTCGGGCGAGACGTACCCGATGTCGTTGTCGGGCACGCGGGCGATGACTTCGAGCTCGTCGAGGTTGGCGATGCGGAACATCGGCTCGCCGATATTGATCGCCGACCCGATCATCCGCCGCGGATCACCCGAGACGATGGTGCCGTCGATGGGCGCGACGATCACCGCGCGCTCGATCTGCACATCGATATACCGCAGACGGGCCTGCTCTTGTTCCAAGCGCCCCAGCGCCTGCTCGGCGGCGGTCAGATCACCCTCCTTGCGGGCCTCGTCGGCCTCTCGCCGGGCGGCCGACACCGACGCCCGTGCGTCGATCTGGCTCTCGCGCAGTTCGGTGGTGTCCAACTGCATCAGCAGGTCGCCCTTGGCCACCTGCACGCCGGGCCTGATGCCCTCGGGAACGCTCGCAATGATGCCCGCGAATGGCGCCGCAATGGACCGCTCGTGGACGGCCGACAACTCGGCCTGCGCGTCGATGCGATACGGGATCTTGACGAACGTCACGATCAGCAGCAACGCCAGCGCCACGAAAGCCGCGACCTTCCACGCCGTATGGCGCGGGCCCACCAGCCATGTGCCGCTCTTGAGCACGCTATGCCAAGCCCGCTGGGGAATGGGCCGATCGTCGCTGCGGCGCAACTCGATGACCGGACCCACCAGGTCGAGCGTGGCTTGCAGCAGCTCGAGTTTTGCAGGGTCAAGTTGGTCCTCCTCGGAGAGCTCGATGGTGACCACGCCCACCACGCGCTCGCCCGCGCGGATGGGCAGTGACGCGACCTTGAGCCTCGCGTCGGACGAGGTAAGCTGCCGATGGGCTTGCGTGACGCTTCCGGTGAGAATCGGATCGTCAGAGAGCTCAACACCTCCCGGCGAGTTGCCGCTGGCGACCTGTGGGATCGGGTACACCACCGCCTGCGCCTGGTCGTAGCACTCTTCCATCGCGGCTTGCAACATGCGGACCATGTGCAGGCGGCGGTCGACGTGCTCGGTGTCGCTGAGCGCCTGCACGCGCACCACGCCCGAGTCGCCCAGGCCCTTCACCCAGCCGATGGCAGCCCGGTCGGCCGTCGCGGCCCGGGCCAGGTCATTCACCAGTTGCAGGCACGCGCCCTTGAAGCCCGTGGCCTCGTTGATCGACGCGATGAGGCGGCCGGCCAGGTCGAGCGCCGCCGACGCCTGCCACGCCCCCTTGGCCTCCTGCCGGGCCGCGTGCAGCTTCGCATAGCCGCACAGCACCTCGACGAGCGCCATGGTTGTCTGCGTGGCCTCGCGCGAGCGGGGCTCGATGGTCAAACAGATGGCTGCCTTGTGCCCACCGCCCAGAGGCAGCTCGATCGGGCCGGCGATGACCGCCCCGCCCTCGCT
>CAYGTM010000021.1:0-14228 GCA_964352795.1 uncultured Phycisphaera sp. | reverse complement strand
TCATCCGCTGCCCCTTCCAAACTCGTCCGAATCGGCCGATTGAGTTGCCGAGCCCTTCCAACGATCGGCAAGTCGGGGAAGTTCGGCCCAACCCACCAATCAGAGGCCATTATCGCACCCTCGGGGCCGCCGCATGAGGCTCGGGGGGCGGTGATGTCGAACTCTGGCCGCAAAGCGCAATTTCAGCCGATAAATAGTCGATGGCTCGGTGCCATTCTTGCGAATCGATACTCAGAAACTCGTACGACTCTGCAAAGGCCCCATGCCCCCGATGCCATCGTCCATCCCAAGCCTCAAGATCAGTTCGGCTGGTTTTGTAAGATGTATGTTCGTCATCCTGGTCGCGGGGCTCTTGCTTTCGTCGGTCGTGGGTTGCGCTCGCAGGTCCGAACTGCCCGTGACACTGAGCTTCCGTAATGTTCGGGCCGTGTTTGTGCAAGGCGACAGCACGGGCGGGTCGGCCCGCGTGACGCGCAGCGAGTGGGACCAGATCTGGCCGGTGGTGATCCGGCATCACAAGGTCAGCAACCGGATGGCGATGAAGCCCAGCTTCGACGCCGGCCCGCCGACGATGGACTCGATCGCCGGGGTCGAGGTGCGCGACTACACGGCGAACATCGTGGTGGACAGCTTCAGCGGCCTGTCGAAGCTGCACAAGAGCCTGGAATCTCTGCAGGGCCAGCCGATCGCGCCCGGTCGCCGGCTGCAACTGTCGTTGAGCGATGTGTCGCTGGGCTTCTCGGGCAACTTCATTAGTGCTCGGCGTACCGAGATGCTCCAGGGTCGCACACTGCCGGGCGCGACGGTGGTGCTGTACGACCGCGGCCCGGACAGTCCCCGCATCGTGCGTGCCGACGAGAGCGGGCAGTGGATGGCGCCCATCGTGACCAGCCCCAACCAGCGTTCGGTGGTGGGCTACAGCGTGCCCCCGGGCGTGCGCGACCGGCCCGAAACCAGGCGGTACTTCCGCATCGACCTGAGCACCAACATCGGCGAAGACATCGACGAGCGACGCTTCAACAGCGAGATCGACGCGATGCGCGGCGGGGTCAGCGGCTTCATCAATCGCATCACCGGCTGAGCGCGGCCCTATCGTCCGCCAATGAACGACTTTTCCAATCGTGTGGCCATCGTCACCGGCGCGAGCGCGGGCATCGGCCTGTCGTGCGCGCGGATGCTGGCCGAAGGTGGCGCGGTGGTCATCGTCAACGCCCGCCGCGCGGGCCGGCTTGACGAGTTGGTCGAGATCGACGCCAATCGCGTCAAGCCGGTGGCCGGCGACGCGGCCGAGCCCGAGATCATCGAATCCATGCGCGAAGCGGCCAAGACCAGCGGCGGGCGCGAGGCCGACCTGGTGATCGCCAACGCGGGGCGTGGGCTGCGCGGCTCGCCGCTCGACTCCGACGAGGCCGAGTGGGAGGACGTGCTTCGCGTGAACACGCTGGCGGCGGCCAGGCTGATGCGGGCGGCGATCCACCGCATGTTCGCCGAGGTTGGAGAGTACAAAGGCCCGCCCAAGCGCCCGCGCGACGTGGTGGTGCTGGGGTCGACGGTGGGGCGGAACCTGAGCCCGTTCAGCAGTTTTTACGGGGCGGCCAAGGCGGCCACGCACATGATGGCCGAGGCCATGCGACGCGAGGCCGGCCCGCGTGGCGTGCGCGTCACCACCATCGAGCCGGGCGTGGTGGCCAGCGAGTTCCAATCCGCCGCGGGCTACGACCCCAAGGCCTTCGGCGAGTTCATGGAATCGATGGCGCCCGTGCTGACGCCCGACGACGTGGCCCGCACGATCCTGTTTGGCTGCGCGCAGCCTGCGGGCGTGCATCTGAGCGAGGTCATGCTCAGGCCCACGCGCCAGGCGTATCCGTAAAGGCGCATCGAAAACCCGGGCGTGGGCCCGGGCTTGGTGACGGATCGTCGTTCGCGTTACTTGATGCCCAGCAGTTCCATCTCGAAGATGAGGTTGGCCTTCGGGGGGATGCTCGGGGGCGCGCCGCGCTCGCCGTAGCCCATGCTCCAGGGCACTTCGAGCCGGCGCTTGCCGCCGACCTTCATGCCCGGCACGCCGATCTGCCAGCCCTGGATGAGGTTGCGCAGCGGGAACTCGATGGGCTCGCCGCGGTCGTAGCTCGAATCGAACTGGGTGCCGTCTTCGAGCGTGCCCTTGTAATGCACCTTGATGGTGGCGCCGCGCGGGCACTCGGGGCCGCTGCCGACTTCGATATCTTCGGCCACGAGGCCGCCGGCCAGTTCTTGTCGTTCGGTCATGCGAGTCGAATCCTTTCTTCCGGCCGGGCGTTCCCGGTCGATCGGTGTAACTGGTTCGTGGGCCTTATTGCACGCCCATGAGCTCGACCTCGAAGATCACCGTGGAATCCGCGGGGATCAGCGGCGGGTTGCCCTCTTCGCCGAAGGCTTGTTCGGGGGCGAGTTCGATGCGACGCACGCCGCCGACCTTCATGCCCAGGATGGCCTTGCGCAGGCCGGGCAGCGGAGGCTGCACGGTCAGGGGCACGACCTGCATGTCGCCGGTGTCGAAGGTGTTGGCCACCAGCGTGCCGTCGGGCAGTTGGGCCAGGTAATGGATGATGGCCATCTGGTCGGCGGCGGCCTCGGGGCCCTGGCCGATCTTGATCTCGCGGATCGTGATGCCCTCTTCCAGCACGCTCGGCTCGCTCGCGAACTCGACCGAGAACAGGCGCGGCTCGCGCCAGTCGATCAGTTCGACGTCGAAGGTGAGCGTGGCATTGGCCGGGATCACCGGGGGCTGGCCTTCCTCGCCGAAGGCGAGCTCGGGCGGCACGACGATCTGGCGGACCTCGCCGGGCACCATGCCCACGACGCCCAGCTTCCAGCCCTCGATGGAGGCCTGGTCGAGCGGCACGGTGGCGGGCTGGCCCAACTCGAAGGTGGAATCGAACTTGGAGCCGTCCTCGAGCACGCCCAGCGTGTGCAGCACGGCGATGGCGTCCTCGGGCATGGGCTCGCCTTCGCTGTTGCCTTCCTTCACGATGCGCACGATGAGCCCGTTGTCGCGGGTTTCCTCGCTGATCCACTCGGTGCTGATCTCTCGCGGGTTGACGAAGCTGAGCACCTCGACCTCGAACACCAGGTCGGCGTTGCCGGGAATCTTGGGGGGAGAGCCGCGTTGGCCGTACCCCAAGGCCGCGGGAATCTCGATGCGGCGCTTGCCGCCGGCCTTCATGCCCATGAGGCCCTGGGAGAAGCCCTCGATGAGCGCGCCGGGGTCGAGCTTGAAGGTGGCCGGCTGCCCTCGATCGTAACTGGAATCGAACTGTTCGCCGGTCTCGGCCAGCACGCCTCGGTAATGCAGGATGACCTTGGCACCGGGCTTGACCCCGCCCTGGCCACCGCCCACGGCGATGTCACGCACGACCAGACCGCCTTCGAGCTCTTGCGGCTCGCCCTCGAAGTCGGTGGCCAGTTCGGGCTTCTCGGGCGGCTGGGCGTTCTGGACGCCGACCAGTTCGAGATCGAACACCAGATCGGAACGGGCGGGGATCGCCGGCGGACGGCCGCGCTCGCCGTAGGCCATGGCCCACGGAATCTCGACGCGCCGCTTGCCGCCGACCTTCATGCCCAGCAGGCCCTTGGAGAAGCCCTCGATAACGCCGCTGAGGGGGAACACCGCCGGCTCGCCCCGGCCGTAGCTCGAGTCGAACTCCTCGCCGCCCTCGCGGAAGGTGCCGCGATAATGGACCGTGACGGTGGCACCCGGCTCGACGGCCTCACCTTCGCCCACTTCGACATCGGTGATGCCAAGCTCGGTGAAGCCGGACGTGGCCGCCGGTTGCGGGGCCTCGGGCTGTGCCGCCGGTTGCTCGGCTGGTGGCATTTCGGCTTGCGGACTCCCGGCCGATGCTGGCCCGGGGGGTGTGGATGGGGGTGAGGACGGTGGTGTGGACGGTGGTGTGGACGGTGGTGTGGACTCAGAGGCAGGGCCTTCCTGCCCAGCTTGCGGGGTGGCCTCGCCGTTCTGGTCCTGCTGGCTCGAGTTGCCACACCCGGTGAAGACGGCGACGCCGGCAATGGCCAGGAGCGTCATGACGCGGGTGGTTGTCGTGGAGAACTTGGTCATATCCATCGAGAATGGTAGCCGCCGCCCCGGTTGGCCCCGGTTTGGCGTGAGTTCTGGTTCATGGTTGCCCGGATGGAACACATCGCGCCACTACCATCGTCCGTGCACACCGCCGATCCCTCTCATCTCCCCAATATCGCCGTTTCGATAGGCGACCCCGGCGGCATCGGGCCCGAGGTGCTGTGCGCGGCCCTGCGGGGCGGGGCGGCCCATGGGGCACGGGTAACCATTTACGGGCCATCCCGGGCGCTCGGGCGGCACGACTGGCCCGTGGTCCACGCGCTCGAATCGATCGATCCCAGCGAGCCCGTGGTCGTCTGCCAACTCGGCGACGACGACGGCCAGCCCTTCGATCACGACTCGACCGCTCGCGGCGGGTCCATCAGCCACGCCCAGGTGCTGCACGCCATCGACGCCACGAAACTGCCCCAGGAGCACCCCGCCCGGGCCCATGCCATCTGCACCGGGCCCATCAGCAAGGCCGCATGGGTGGCGGCCGGGCACCGCGAGCACCTCGGGCACACCGAACTGCTGGCCGAGCGACTGGGAGCCAAACGCCATGCGATGGCGTTCGTGAGCCAACCCATGCTTGTGGCCTTGGTGACGGCTCACATCCCGCTGCGCGAGGTGGCCAGCACGATCACCACCGAGCGCGTGGGCGAGGTCATCGAACTGGCCGCCGGGCTGTGCCATGACTTGGGCATCGAACGCCCCAGAGTGGCCGTCGCGGGGGTGAACCCACACGCGGGCGAGGGCGGGGCACTGGGCTCCGAGGACGACGCCATCATCGCACCAGCCGTCGTTGCGGCCAGGGCTGCGGGCTTTGACGTGACCGGCCCGCTGCCGGGCGACACGGTCTTCCGCGACGCCCGCAGGCCTGCGGGGAAGTACGACATCGTGGTGGCCATGTACCACGACCAGGCCCTGGCCCCGCTCAAGCTGGTGGCCTTCGACAGCGCGGTGAACATAACCTTGGGGCTCGGCGTGCCGCGAACCAGCCCCGACCACGGAACCGCGTTCGGCATTGCCGGCCGCGGGGTGGCCGACGCCGGCTCGATGGCCGCCGCCCTGCGCCTGGCCGTGAAGCTCTCGGCCGTGCGGACCACCTCCCCCATGTAGCGGCGCTCCCGGGCGTCGTGGAAGCTTTCCTTATGACGCCCCCAACCCTCCCGGGCACGCCCGAAGAGCAACGCAAGTTTCTGCGGCACCCGCTGCTGGACATGCTGTTCATCGCGGCCCCCAGCATCGTGCAGATGGTCAGCTACTCGGCCATGCAGTTCGTCGACATGCTCATGGTCACCCGCTGGGGCGACGACCCGATCTACGTCTCGGCCCAGGGCAACGGCGGCTTTGCGGTGTGGATCCCGCTGTCGCTGGTCTTCGGCATGTCGGGCGTGGTGTCGAGCTTCGTGTCGCAGCACCTGGGCGCGGGCACGCCCCGCAAGGGCGCGCGCTATGTGTGGGCCCAATGGTGGATCGCCGTCGTCGCCGCCCTCATGCTGCTGCCGCTGGTCTTCCTGCTGCCGGGCGTGTTCGGGGCGATGGGGCACTCGGCCGAGTTGATCAAACTGGAGAGCCAGTACGCCAATATCCTCATCTACGGCGCCATCCTGACGATGGGCGGACGCACCATCGCCCAGTACTTCTTCGGCATGCACAAACCCGTGGTGCCCATGATCGCGGCGCTCGCGGGCAACGTCGTCAACGTCTTTGCCAACTGGGTGCTCATCTTCGGCTTGCTGGGCTTCCCCGAGATGGGCCTGCTGGGCGCGGCCCTGGGCACCGTCATCGGCAGCGCGGTCGAGATGCTCATCCCCGCGGTGATCTTCCTCATGCCGCACTGGGCAAGGAACTTCGAGACCAGAAAAGCCTGGAAACCCGCCTGGAAACCCATCAAAGACATCCTCCGCATCGGCACGCCAGCGGGCTTCATGTTCGTCAACGAGATGGTCTGCTTCGGCTATCTGCTGGTCGGCCTGGGCGGCAGGTTCGGGCCCGAGCAGCAGGCCGCCGGCTTCATCGCCCTGCGGTACATGAGCCTGTCGTTCATGCCCACCGTGGGCCTGTCGATCGCCATCACGGCCATCGTGGGCCGCCTCATCGGCATGGGCCGCATCGACCTGGCCGAGAAGCGGGCGTGGCTGGGCATGGCCCTGGGCGTGGGCTACATGGGCGCGTGCGCCACGTGCTTCATCGTGTTCCGCGAGCGGCTCATGGGCGCGTTCATCACCGAAGAGATGGACCCCGCCGCCGCCGCCGAGGTCATCCGCGTGGGCTCGATGATCCTGATCGCCGCCGCGGTGTTCCAGATGTTCGACGCCATCGCCGTGACGATCACCGGCGCCCTGCGCGGGGCGGGCGACACGCTGGTGCCCGGCCTGCTGACCATCGTGCTGTCCTGGCTGCTCATCGTCGGCGGCGGGCACCTGGCCGTCGAACTGAAGCCAGAGTGGGGGGCGGTGGGCCCCTGGATCTTTGCGTCGGCCTACATCGTGGTGCTGGGCCTGGCGTTGCTGGTGCGATTCAAGCTGGGCGCGTGGAAGCGGATGAAGCTGTCGGGGGAGGAGATTGAGGTGTGAGGGGATGGGAAGGCATCAGGGATCGGGCATCAGGCATCAGGGAAAAATAAGACAAACGCGGAGAGCGTTTGGACGCTTTCCCCCTGATGCCTAGTGCCTAATCCCCAATGCCTTCCCCTACACACACCCCGCGTCGAACGCATTCTGGAAGGCCAGGTAGTCGGCGATCGTGAACTCGTCGTCTCCGTCGAAGTCGGCGATCGGGTCGCGCGTGAGGAAGAGGTTGATGAACTGGAGGAAGTCGAAGATGGTCAGGATGCAGTCGCCGTCGATATCCGCGCGGCAGGGGACGAGTTCGCAGCCCCATCTGGCTGAATAGGCTGAAGCCACGCCGCCGGCGGTGGTGAAGCGCCCCCCCGCGTAGAGGGCCTCTCCCGTGCCGTCGTTGAAGACGGTGATGGCGCGGACCTCGTTGTCCATCCCCGTGCCTAGAGGCGTCCACGCCGAACCGTCCCATCGCACGATTTTACGGGCGACCATGCCGCCGGCTATGGTGAAGTCGCCCCCGACGTAGAGGGCCGGGCCCGTGCCGTTGTCGAAGACTGTCAGGGCACGGACCGCACCCGTCCCCGAGCCCAGAGGCGTCCACGCCGTGCCGTCCCAGCGCGCAATGCCGTTGGCCGCTACACTTCCGGCCATAATGAAGTTGCCCCCGGCGTAAAGGGCCGGGCCCGTGCCGTCGTCGAACACCGTCAGGGCACGGACGACCCGGTTCATTCCGGAGCCCAGAGGCGTCCACGCCGAGCCGTCCCAGCGCGCGATGCGACTGGCCGGCACGCCGCCAGCGGTGGTGAAAAATCCCCCGGCGTAGAGGGCCGGGCCCGTGCCGTCGTCGAAGACTGTCAGGGCAATGACCGAGCTGTTCATCCCCGTGCCCAGTGGCGTCCACGTCGAGCCGTCCCAGCGCGCGACGCGGTTGAGCTCTCCGGTGCCGGTCCCTGACGTGAAGATGCCCGCGGCGTAGAGGGCCGGGCCCGAGCCGTCGTCGAAGACCTCCAGGTCATTGACGTTGCCCATCAGCCCCGCACCCAATGGCGTCCACGCCGAACCGTCCCAACGCGCGACGCGGTTGGGGCCCACGCCGCCAGCGGTAAAGAACTCGCCTCCGGCGTAGAGGGCCGGGCCCGTGCCGTCGTCGAAGACCGTCAGGACGCGGACCCCGTCGTTCGTCCCTTCGCCCATCGGCGTCCATTCCGGCTCGCACGACTGGGCCACGGCCCGCTTCCCGGCCCACGTCATGGCCACAAGGCCCACCAACAGCACGCCCATCGAAGCACGAATCGATCTAAAGCGCATCGCGAACCCTCCTGGAAACCGGGAGACGGGCCCCGGATCAACCCCCACCACCAGAATCCCGCGTACGACAATACATTCTATCCGATCGCGCGAGGATCCGGGTCGATCTTGCGGGGTATCCATGGATTACGGCGTTCGAACACCGTGGAGTATGGGTATCCAGGGGATATTGGAGCACACCCGAAGCACACTTGGCAGGGTGGGGAAGGCGAGCGCGTGCCAGGGCCCCAATGTCCCCGAAACGGCCGTGCCGATCGATACTGATCTCCTCCCAACAAGTCCATCGCTCCATCGCCAGGGTTGCGTCAGATCCTGGTCCGGCTCCAACCGCCTAGAATCTCAATCCAGCACTACGCCCGTCCCGCCCCAGCCAGGAGGTCTCGCCTTGAGTTCCAGCACGTCTCGCAGCGCGCTCGACATGGTCATTGGTTCTGGTGGAGACTCGGCCCAGGCCGCCCGCCTGCTTGAGGAGGGCCGCCAGCAGGCCGCCGCGGGCGATCGGATGGAGGCTATTGGCACCTTCCGCAAGGCCGTCCAGGCCGACGCGGGGCACGATGAGGCCGCCTTCCAACTGGCCTACCACCTCGACCTGGCCGGCGAGGAGGACGAGGCCATCAGCCTCTACGAGCGGCTGTGCGACAAGACGCCCGCCCCGGTGAACGCCCTGCTGAATCTGGCGGTGCTCTACGAGGACCGCCAGGAGTACGGTCGGGCCGAGCGCTGCCTGCGTCAGGTGCTGGACACCGACCCCAACCATCCACGGGCCCGCCTCTATATGAAGGACGTGGTGGCCAGCCGCGACGAGGGCACGGTGGAAGACGCCGAGAGCGACCACATCAAGCGTCGCCAGGAAATGGAGATGGCCGTCACCGACTTCGACCTGTCGGTGCGGACCCGCACAGCCCTGAAGCGGATGAACATTCGCACGCTTGGCGACCTGCTGCGGACCACCGAAGCCGAACTGATGAGCTACAAGAACTTCGGGGATTCCAGCCTGGACGAGATCAAGAAGATGCTCGTCACCAAGGGCATGGCCCTGGGCCAGGGCGTGGATGATGGCCACCGCTCGGGCCGCCGGACGGCCCTCGACCGCTTCCGCGGCACCAGCCAGGAGGCGATGCTGAACAAGCCGGTGACCGATCTGGCGTTGTCGGTGCGGGCCCGCCGTGCGTTGCAGTTGCTCAACATCCAGAGCCTTGGCGACCTGGTGAGCCATACAGAAGCCGAACTGATGGGCGTGAAGAACTTCGGAGCGACTTCCCTGACGGAGGTGAAGGAGCGGCTCACGGAGATCGGGATGACCCTTAGAATCATCGAGGAATAGGTGGTTTTACCCATTTTCGATCGTCAATAGCCCGCAAATCTTGCGCGAGTTCTTAGGCTCACCCCATCCGACCTTGGATGTGGTGAGTTTTTCTTACAAAATCATAAAAAAGGCTTTACAAGCCCCCCCGGTTTCGAGTAATCTGTAGATGTTCCGGGTCACACCCCGGGATGCATTCCTCGCAACAGGCGACCCGGCGTCTCGTGGAGTCGGGTCGCCTTTTTTGCGCGCTGGCTTTCTCTGGGTTCTACGACGGCTCTGGGGTATCGGATGCATGGTCCGCCGGCCTGTCGCCCGTCTGGCGGTAGGAACGCCTGCCGCCGGCGTAGGCACCGGGGTCAACCCTTACTTCCATCGGCTCACCGGCGGCGTGCTGGCGGTGGAGCTTCTTGAGAACCGGGACGCACCAGCCGCAGCCCGTGCCGGCCCCGAGGCACTCGCTAATGAGAGAAGCTACGGGTGGGTCTTCACGCCTGATGAATGACTTCACCTTGCCCAGCGGCACATGGAAGCACAGGCACACGTCGTCGGTGTCGCTCAGGCCGGTGGGCTTATCCGGATTCGGCATCCGTGAGCGTACCATGCCCGCCCCGGAGGCGTGGGGCACTTGGAAAGGATCTTGCCGATGGCATCGATGCGAGTGAAAGACGCCCTGCTGGCCGAGGTGGGGGCAGCGGTGACATTGAAGGGCTGGGTGCGGACGCGGCGTGATTCCAAGGCCAGGCTGAGCTTTGTCCAACTCCACGACGGGTCGTGCTTCGACCCCATCCAGGTGGTGGCCAAGACCGATCTACCCAACTACGAGGCGGAGGTTTTGCACCTGACCACGGGCTGCGCCATCGAGGTGGATGGCGAGCTCGTCGAGAGCCAAGGCAAGGGCCAACGGGTGGAGGTGGTGGCCAGTGCCCTGCGCGTGGTGGGCATGGTCGAGGATCCTGACACCTACCCCGCCAGCGCGAAGCGGCACAGCTTCGAGTATCTCCGTGAAGTCGCGCACCTGCGGCCTCGCACCAACACCTTCGGTGCGATGGCCCGCGTGCGGCATCGCCTGGCGTACGCGATCCACGAGTATTTCAACCAGCACGGCTTCTACTGGGTCCACACGCCCATCATCACCACGAGCGACGCCGAGGGCGCGGGCGACATGTTCCGCGTCAGCACGCTGGACGCGCTGAACCCGCCCCTGACCGACGACAAGCGAGGCGTGGATTGGAAGCAGGACTTCTTCGGCAAGCCGTCGTTCCTCACCGTGTCGGGCCAGTTGAACGTCGAGACCTACTGCTGCGCGCTCAGCCGGGTGTACACGTTCGGGCCGACGTTTCGGGCCGAGAACAGCAATACGAGCCGTCACCTGGCCGAGTTCTGGATGATCGAGCCCGAGATCGCCTTTGCCGACCTGAACGACAACGCGAAGCTGGCCGAGGGGCTGCTCAAGCACGTGCTGGACGACATGCTGACACACTGCGCCGACGACGCGGCGTTCTTCGACGAGCGCATCGAGAAGGGTCTGATCGACCGACTGAAGCACGTGATCGCCTCGCCGTTCAGGATGCTGCCGTACACCGAGGCGGTGGAGATCCTGCGGGCGAGTGGGAAGAACTTCGAGTACGCCATCGAGTGGGGTGGCGACATGCAGAGCGAGCACGAGCGGTACCTGACCGAGGAGAAGTTCAAGCAGCCGGTGGTGGTGGTGGACTATCCCAAGGACATCAAGTCGTTCTACATGCGGTTGAATGATGACGGCAAGACCGTGGCCGCGATGGACGTGCTGGTGCCGGGCGTGGGCGAGCTGATCGGCGGGAGCCAGCGCGAGGAACGGCTGGACGTGCTGGACCAACGCCTCGAAGCGAAGGGCCTCTCGAAGGACGAGTACGACTGGTACCGCGACCTGCGCCGCTACGGCACCGTGCCGCACGCGGGCTTCGGGCTGGGTTTCGAGCGTCTGGTGATGTACTGCACGGGCTTGCAAAATATCCGAGACGCGATCCCGTTCCCGAGGGCACCGGGGCAGGGGGCGTTTTAGAACTGCTCGTCGAGCACGAGCCCCTTCACCGCCCCCGCCAGCATGAACGAGCCGCAGGCCAGGATGAACCCGTTTGGGCCTGCGAAGCCGCGCGCGCGAGCCAGGGCTTCGGCGGGGTCGGCGATGGGCTCGCTGGCCTGCTCATAGATCGCGGCGAGTTCGTCGGCGGGGCGTGACCGCGGGCCGGCCTGGGTGAAGATGACCAGGGCTCGCGCGCGGGCGAGTTGTTCGAGCATGCCCGGGGCATCCTTGTCCTTGGCGCAGCCGAAGAGGATGACCAGCGGGCCATTGTGCGACGGCAGCGCGGCCAGCGTGGCGCGCACGGAGGCGGGCGTGTGCGCGCCGTCGATGAGGATGGTCGGATCGTGAGCCACGGTTTCCATGCGGCCATCGCGCGGCGTGCGTTCGAGCCCCTCGGTAATGGCAACGTCGGTGAGCGGATTGCCAAGCAGCATGGCGCACGCGGCCACGGCGGCGGCGGTGTTGGCCGCCTGGTGCGCGCCGGGCATCGGGCAGCGGAGGGTGGTGAACGTCCGGCCGTCGAGAGTCACTTCGGCGACGGCGTGGCCGGCGTCCATGTGGTGCGAGAAGGGCGTGTCTTCGCCGAGCACCAGCAGGGAGGCGCCAACCCGGGCGGCCTGATCGCGGAATACGCCCACGACATCGGCAGGCTGGGGCACGCTGATGGCCCGCGCGCCGGGCTTGAGGATGCCCGCCTTCTCGCGCGCGATGGCGGCCAGGGTGTCGCCCAGGATGTCGGCGTGCTCGAGCTCGATCGACGCGAGCACGCAGACGGCCGGTTGCAGGATGTTGGTCGAGTCGAGCCGCCCGCCCAGGCCGACCTCGAGCACCGCCGCGTCGCATCGCGTGCGCGCGAAGTGGTCGAAGGCCGCCGCGGTGATGGCCTCGAAGTAGGTGGGCGTGCCGAAGCGATCGACGACTTCCCTGGGCAGATTGGCTTCGGCTTGCGAGACGTTCCAGAGGGCGGTGGCCAGGGCGGCGTCGGTGATGGGCTCACGATTGACGGCGATGCGTTCGTTGGGGGTCAGCAGGTGCGGGCTGGTGAAGGCACCGACGCGCCAGCCCGTGGCGGTCAGGATGCTGGCGGCGATGCGGGTGATGCTGCCCTTGCCCTTGCTGCCGGCCACATGGATGGCCGGGACGGCGGCGTGCGGATCACCCAGGGCGGCCGAAAGGGCGCGCATCCGGTCGAGTTTGAGCACGCGGACGGCCAGGTCGCGGTTGGGCTGGCGCTCGAAGTTGACCTTCGAGTTGAGCCAGGCCAGGGCAACTTCGGGCGACCAATCTGGTGGCGGTGGGGGGTGGGGCGCTTGCTTGTGGCCCTCGGGAGCCGATGATCCTGCCATGACCGAGCATAGTGAGCACACAGGACACGTCGGTGGCCCGAAGTTCGGGCCCTTTCCCGAATCCCAGCCCGATCGGGGGCACGACTCGTGGCGCGTGCTGCGGATCATGAGCGAGTTCGTCGAAGGGTTCGACACGCTCGAACGCATGCCACCCGCGGTGACGGTGTTCGGGTCGGCCCGCACGAAGCCCGACGACCCGATGTACGCCGCCGCACGCGAGATGGGGGTGGCTTTGGCCCGTTCGGGCCTGGCGGTGGTGACCGGCGGCGGCCCGGGCATCATGGAGGCGGCTAACCGGGGGGCGTACGAGGCCGGCGGGCGATCGGTGGGCATGAACATCGCCTTGCCGATGGAACAAGCGCCCAACCCCTATCAGACCGACGAGTTGACGTTCGAGTACTTCTTCGTGCGCAAGGTGATGCTGGTGAAGTATGCCCGAGCGTTCGTGATCTTTCCGGGTGGTTTCGGCACGCTCGATGAGTTCTTCGAGGCGATGACGCTGATGCAGACGCTGAAGATCAAGCCGTTTCCTCTGATTTTGTTCGGGTCTCACTTTTGGGCCGAGCCGGTGCGCTGGATTCGGGAATCCATGTGCGAGCGGTTCGGCGTGGTTTCGGAGGCCGACCTGTCGTTGTTTCATCTTGTGGACGGGATTGGTCAGGCAATGGAATATGTGAAGCAGGCGATCGAGGGCACTTATGAAACGGCCTTGCCCGGCGTGATCGGGACGGCGGCGCGGGAAACCGGAGAGGGAACACGCCGCGGCGTGCATCCCAGGCGGGGTTCACATGCATCGAAGGGTGCTGTTGGGGGGTATGGTTCGAGATCGCCTCGGCAATTCGATGCGGATCGGCTTGATTCTTGAGGGCAAATCCGCGATACTGCTCGCCCGGGGCGCTCGTACTCTTGTGGGCGTTCCACGGATCGTCTCAACAGGCCGAACTCGTCGTGGGGATCGGCCGTTCATTGCCCCTTCGCGGGTCGACACCCTTCCAGGAGTCGCCATGGCTTCCAAAAGCAGCGCGAGCATCGGCACCGCGAAGAACGTGACCAAGAAGCACTTAGTCGACCAGATCACCCGGCAGACGGGCTTGCAGAAGCACGACGTGCAAATGGTCGTGCAGGGCGTGCTCGACGGCATGATCGAAGCGGTCGGCGAGGGCAAGCGAATCGAAATCCGCGACTTCGGCGTGTTCGAGGTAAGGACTCGGGCGGCACGAACCGCCCAAAACCCAAAAACACTTGAGCCAGTGCATGTGCAGCCCAGGGTGGCCGTGCGATTCAAGCCGGGCCGTCTCATGAGGGCGGCGCTGCAAGCCAGCGCTACAGCGGGCACCGTGAACAAGACTGGTACACCGATTGATCCGACGCTCAACGGCCATGCTGAAGCGGGGCAAGAGCCTCCCATGGTCGAGACTCCCCGGAGCGATCGGATGCACGTCGGAGCGATTCGCCGCTAGAGTCGGGCTCGGGGAAACCTGCGGGCTCGCGTGGGTTGGGGTGACGGGGGCATGACGGCTTCTATAATCGCGCTCTTGAC
>CAYGTM010000020.1:0-14265 GCA_964352795.1 uncultured Phycisphaera sp. | reverse complement strand
CCCGATGGACAGCACATCACCCGCCCGCAACCTCCGGCCATGCAGCCCCCCGAAGCCCGCGCCAGCCAGGGTGGATCTCGAACCCAACACCAGCGGCACGTCGATGCCGCCTGCCACCGCGACGTATGCGCGGCACAGGCCCGGGTCGGGCATAACGGTGATCGAGTCGCCCACCTCCAGTTTCACCGCCTCGAACGCACGATCGCCCGAGGAGCGCACGACCGTGATCTCACCGATCGCTTCGAGCGTCAATCGCCCCATCGAAACTTCAATGCCGGCGGCTTTGTCGATATTGCCCGCCACGCGGTTGGCCAGTCGCAGAGAGAGACTGTCCGCTGCGCCGCCCGTCGGCACACCCTCGTGCGCGTGGCCGGGCCGGCCCAGGTCTTGCACGCTGACAACGCCGCTCGCCTCGGCCACGCGTAGGCTCATGCGTCGAACTCTTTGGCGCTGATGGCCCGGAAGCGCACCACGTCTCCCGCGCGCAAGAGGGCGGGCGTCTCGCGTTCCACGCCGAACATGACCGCCTTCGCGCGCCCGATGATGCGCCACCCGCCCGGGCCGGGCAGCGCATAGACCCCCGAATACGGCCCAGCCAGCCCGACGCTCCCGGCCTCGAGCCGCGTGCGGGGTGAGGCCAACCGGGGCATGTGGAACTTCTCGGGCCACCCAGTGAGATATCCGAACCCCGGCGCGAAGCCAAGGAAGGCCACAGTGAACTCGGTGGACGTGTGAATCTCGACCACATCGCGCTCGCTCGCGCCTGCCGATCTGGCGACCTCGGCAAGATCGGGCCCGAAAGCAGCCCCATAACACACGGGTATCTCGTGCATCCTGGGCTCGGTCGGCGGACGCTTTTCAAGGCCGCGCAACCGGTCGGCGATGTCTTTCGGCCCCACGCCCGCAATCGGATCGATCGTCAGATACACCGCGTCCTCGGTGGGCACGACATCGCGCACTCCGTCCATGCCCATGAGCCTCTCGGCCATGGCGTGCGCCATGCCCGGCCCGCTCACGCGCAGGCTGCGTTCGCTGGTCCATTGGATATCAATGGCAAGGGCTTTGGCCATGCACAAGCGTAGAGGCCCGGGTCAGATGGTCGCGGCGGCTCCGGGCTTGATATCAGGTCGAGGGACGACAGGCAGCACGCCGCGGCGGGTAAGGTCACGTTTGCCCCGCTTCCTCTTGCCCGAGAGCTGGCCATACTCGCGCAGCCGCTCGACCACGGCCTTGCCGTCCAGCAGGCGGATGGAGCCGTCGAAGTCTTCCACCAGGGCGGTGCAGCTCTCGACCCAATCGCCGCAGTTGTAGTACATCATGCCCTCGTGCCGGGCGTCGGGGCGGATTTCGGCCTTGTGGATGTGCCCGCACACCACGCCGTCGAAGCCCTTGCGGGCGGCCTCGTCGGTCAGGGCGTCCTCGAACTTACTGATGTAGGTGCAGGCGCTCTTGACCTTGAGCTTGAGGAACTGGCTCAGGCTCCAGTAGTTGAGCCCGCAAAGCTTGCGGACCCGGTTGTAGTGCCGGTTGATCCGCAGCAGCACCTCATAACTGGCCGACCCGAGCATCGAGAGCGCCCGGGCGTGCTTGACCACCATGTCGAACTGGTCGCCGTGGCTGATGAAGAGCCGGCGTCCGTCCGCGGTCACATGCTCGGCGTCCAGCATCAGTTCCACGCCGCCGAAGTTGAGCCCGGCGTACTGCCTCGCGTGCTCGTCGTGGTTGCCGGGGATGTAGACCACCCGCGTGCCCTTGCGGGCCATTTTCAGGATGCGGCTGATGACGCGGTTGTGCTTGCCGGGCCAGTACCATTTGCTCTTGAGGCGCCACATGTCGATCACGTCGCCGACCAGGTACAGCGTCTCGCACCGCACGCCCTTGAGGAACGCGCACAACTCGGCCGCCTGGCACCCGTTGCTGCCCAGGTGCAGGTCGCTCAGGAATATGGTGCGGTAGCGCAGGTCCAGCCGCTCGGCCCCGGTCGTTTCGTCGCGGACGATCCCCGGCTCGGTCCAGATCGCCCGGTCGGGGGCGGCCTCGTCGGCCACCGTGATCGTGCGTGCTCGCCCGCTCTGCTCCATGCCAGTATTCTTCGGCATGTGGCTCGGCGTTTCCCCCGCGAGCGTTGCGTTTTTTCGTGAATTTTTGTTTAAGATGCGTCCGAGGATCGAACCCGGAGCTGCTCGGCCGCTCTTGCAAGTTGGGCCAGCCAGCCTGGCTTATCAGTCACGCGGTTGGACGCGAGCACGCCTTCCCGCTCCTGGAGCACGCCGTACAGCGCGTTCTGGGCGGTATCCAGGCGCACGTCGAAGGGAGCGGCGCGAACCATCTCGACCAGGGCGGCAATCGACGTGAGCGCCGCGAGGTCGGCCGGGTCGGCCAGCAGCCGCTCACTGAGCCTGGCCAGCGCCGCCTCGGCAACGTATGACAAGGTCGATCGGTCGAGCCCCACGCCCGCCTGCTCGGCACGTTCGAGGATCTGCCGGGCCCGGGCCACGTCGGGGTGGTCGTCTCGCAAGGCCCGCACCAGGTCGGCGTTGAGCACGAGGTCCACCGGGAAGTACAGCGCCCGGGGCGCGGGAATCTTGAGCGCGTGCAGGAAGTGCAGCAGCGGGGCCTGATCGTCGTACATCCTGCGGTACGTCGCCTCGGCGCTGTCCAACGCCCCCTCGAGCACCAGTTCGGCCACCTTGCGCTGCTCGTCCTTGAAGAGCGAGGCCAGCGAAAACGTCGACGCACCAAAGTCGCGTTCGATCAGCCGCAGCAGCTTGCCGTACTGCGCCATGTCGAAGGCCTGGCGAGATTCCTTGAGGAAGACCGCCATTGCTTCGTCGCTCACGTCCAGCCCGGCCCCGCCCGTGATGATGTGGTCGGCCAGGTGCAGGACGGCGTACGTCACTTGCTGGCTGTTGAGGCTGATGGTGCTGGTGAGCGTCGCGCGGCCCACGCGCAGCCGCGTGCGCCCGGCGCTCAGCTCGTGCCGCTCATCCCCGCGCACGGTGTAGCAATACACCCCATGAACATCGCCGGCCTCGTCGGCATCCTCGAACAGCGAGATCACCGCGTAGTGTTCGGCCATCTTGAGCAGGTCGACCTTGGCCGGCCGTACCATATTCATGTACACCTGCCGCCCGTCGCCATGCTCCTTCAGGTTGCTCTTGGCCTTGCTCAGCCGATCCAGGAACTCCTCCTCGAATGAGTGCTCGAACAGGCCTTCGGCGATCTGGATGACCCGACCGGCGTATTGCAGCACCTGCACCGTCTCGATGCCCGTCAGCTCGTCAAAGAACCAGCCGCAACTGGTGTACATGAGCATCGCGTTGCGCTGCATTTCGAGCAATCGCAGCGCTCTGGTGTAGTCGATCGGGCCATCGTGCGAGCCGGCATGATGCTCAATGAACGTGGTGGCCCGCTCGCGCGAGCGTTCGAGGATCACCTGGATGTACGCGTCGCGGGCCGCCCACGGATCGATGAGCAGCTTTCCGGCCTCGCGCTCGAACCATCCGGCCATCTCGTCGCGCAGCCAGTCGAGCGCCTCGCGCAGGGGCTTGCGCCATCCCTGGTTCCAACCCGGGTGCCCGCCCGAATGGCAGCCGCAATCGCTCCGCCACCGCTCCACGCCATGCACGCAGCTCCACGACGAGTCGTCGATGATCTCCGCCTCCCACTCGGGCGGGTGCAACTCGAGATAGCGGCCGTAGTTCACCAGTTCGGCCTCGCCGCCGCTCATGATGTGCCGAACGGCGTACGACAGCGCCATGTCGCCGTACGGATGGTGGTGGCCATAACTCTCGCCGTCGGTGGCAATGTGGACGAGTTGCGGCTCGCTCCGGTTCGCATCGATGCCGCCCAGCAGCCGCTTGGCGAACGTCTCGCCGTTGCCCAGCAACCGCTCGAAGGCCACGGCTTGGGACAGCGGCCCGTCATAGAAGAAGATCGAGATACTCCGACCATCTTCGAGGCGGCACCGAGACGGCCGTCGCGGGTCGATGCGGTGCTGCCTGGCGTCGATCCACTGGGCGCTGCCGATGCGCCGGTATCGCAGCGCCTGCCGCGGCGCGAGGATCGTGAACGCAACGCGCTGCTGGGCCAGCTCATCAAGCGTCGCACGATTCGCGGCGGTCTCGGGCAGCCACATGCCTTCCGGACGCCGGCCAAACCGATGCTCGAAGTCACGAATGCCCCACAATACCTGCGTGCGTCGGTCGCGTTCGTTGGCCAGCGGCATGACCATGTGGTTGTACGCCTGCGCGAGAGCCGACCCGTGGCCGGCGTTCAAATCGATGCTGTGCCGATCGGCCGCAAGGATCGCCGCGTACGCCTCGGGCGCGTGCTCCTGCATCCACGAGAGCAGCGTGGGCCCGAAGTTGAAGCTGATATGGGCGTAGTTGTTGTTGATGCGCTCGATCCAGCCCTGCGCGTCAAGAATGCGCGCCTGCCCGTTGGGCTGGTAGCACTCGGCGGTGATCCGCTCGTTCCAATCGTGGTACGGATAAGCCGAATCCTGCACCTCGACCGCTTCGAGCCACGGGTTCTCGCGCGGCGGCTGGTAGAAATGGCCGTGGATGCACACATAGCGATTCATGACGCGTTCGCCCTCGATTCGTTCATGGTCCGCGTCGCCCACCCGCGCACTCGTGCGGCGATGCTATCGCGTTCCAGCATCGATTCAAGGCTCATGTGCATCGGCCGGCGCCAGCATGGGTATCCCGCGCTCACGCCGGGGATGTTCTGCGGTTCGCGCTCACCCCATAGGTCTTCGAGCGCGAGCATCACGACCGGGCTTGGAGAGTCGCATAGCCGATCCATCAACGCGTCGAACAGGGCGTCTTCGTCCCGTTCACCCAGCGTCTCGTGCAAACGCTTCACCGCGGCCTTGCGCAACCGCCGGTCGTACGCGGCGGCCGACGCATCGAGCAACCCAAGCGCCTCGCGCAGGTCGATGTCGCGCCCGGCCAGATACCCCGCGAACGTCGGCATGTCGTGCGTGTTCGCGGCGGCCAGCAACTCGGGCTTGCTCGCACCCGGGGCGAGAGCCTGGTCGCCGCCGTCATACTGCGCCGCGGTCATACCCATGAGCCGCCGCTCGACCATCGCGGCATCGACCTCGGGCGGCACGGTGCCAAGATTTTCACCGATAAAAATCGCTTCGTGCGTGTGCGAAAGGTCGGCCAGCACGTCGAGCGCGCCGTCGGCGTCGTAACGCACATACGCCCCGTCGTCGGCCCCGTGGCCATCGGGAATCCAATAGAGTCGATACAGGCCCATCACATGATCGAGCCGCAGCGCGCTCGCGTAGCGCAGGTGCCTCCGCGCGGCTTCGGCGAGTTCGGTGTGCCCGCTTTGACGCATCTTCTCGGGGATCATCGGAGGGAAGCCCCACGCCTGGCCCTCGGGAAAATACGCGTCGGGCGGCGCGCCCACGGCCACGCCCTTGGCATAGAGATCGGACTGGCGATGGACATCGAATCCACCGGCCGTCACGCCCACCGGCAGGTCGAGGTACAGCCCGCACCCCGCCGCCTCGGCCCGCGTTCGCACGCTGGAAAGCTGCTGGTGCAGCAGCCATTGGGCGTACGCATACAGCCGCTCGGCCGCCGCATCGCCATCCTCGCGCGCACGCCAACGGACATACTCGGCAATCAACGGATCGCTTTCGAGAAACGACGCGAGTTGCGAAGCATCGGCCTTGGCCGTCTCGCGCCCGAGCACGCGACGCTTCAGGTTCCAACTCGCGGCGTAGTCGATGAGCGATGCTCCGCCCAACCGCTTCGCCTCGGCCCGCTCGCCCTCGGTCATCATCGCTGAAAGGTCGAGGAAGAGCTCGCTGAAAACGCTACGACTCACCGGCGCGTAGGGGCAGCCATCGGTCGGGGAGCGATACCGACCCGCCAGCAAGGGCAGCGTGCTCACGAGCGATGCCCCTAGCCCGCCGGCCCACTCGCACACCTTCGCCAGATCTTCGAGGTCGCCCACCCCACCGCCGCGCGATGAACGCATGGCGTACAAGGGCCCAAAAACCCCGAGTTTTCGATCATCATCATGCCAGAACGCTTTGACGGGCCGGGCTGGACTTCTTTTCTCGACGCGCCCCGCATCTGCGGGCTGCTCGATATCCACGCCCAGCGCGCGGAGCACGGCCAGCAACGCCGCCTCGCTCGGCTGGCACTGCACGCCCATGCCGTTTTCGTGCTCGGTCAAGACGCCATGTGCGCGCGCCAGGCGCAGCAGCGCGGGATCCCGCGTGTCGTCCGCCCGGATGCTCATGCCCCCGGCTCGCACCGGAGCACGAGCACCGAGAGCGGCGGCAGCGTCAGGCTCAGGCTGAACGGCCGACCATGCGACGGCTTCTGTTCGGCTTCCGCGCCGCCCAGGTTGCCCACGCCCGAGCCGCCGAAGCACTGGGCATCGGTGTTGAGCGCCTCGCGCCATGTGCCACCCATCGGCACGCCAAGCCGATAGCCATCGCGCACCACGGGCGTGAAGTTTGCCACCACGAGTACGGTGTCGCTGGGCGCCTTGCCGCGACGCAAGTAGGCGATGACGGTGCTCTCGGTATCCGTGCAATCGACCCACTCGAACCCACGAGAATCGCAATCGCGCTCGTGCAGGGCGGGCTCGGTCTTGTACAGGTCGTTCAGCGTGCCCACGAGGGCCGCGATGCCCGCGTGGTGCGGCACGTCTTCCAGGTGCCACTCGACGCTGGCGTCGTGGTCCCACTCGGGCACCTGGGCCAGTTCGCCGCCCATGAACAGGAGTTTCTTGCCCGGCTGGGTCCATTGCAAGGCGTACAGCAAACGTAAGTTCGCCAGCCGTTGCCACTCATCGCCAGGCATGCGCCCGAGCAACGAGCCCTTGCCATGCACCACCTCGTCGTGGCTCAGCGGCAGCATGTAGTTCTCGCTGAACTGGTACACCGCCCGGAAGCTGATCTCGTTGTGGTGGTACTTGCGGTGGATCGGCTCGTGGCCCAGGTACCGCAGCGTGTCGTGCATCCAGCCCATGTCCCACTTGTACCCGAACCCCAGCCCGCCCAGGTGCGCCGGGCGAGACACGCCGGGCCAGGCTGTCGATTCTTCCGCGAAGGTCACGATGTCGGGGAACGCGCCGTACAGCGTGGTGTTGAGCTGCCGCAGGAAGCCGATGGCCTCGAGATTCTCCCGACCGCCGAAGCGATTGGGCACCCACTCACCCTCTTCGCGCGAGTAATCGCGGTACAGCATCGAGGCGACGGCGTCCACGCGGATGCCGTCGACGTGGTACTTGTCGAGCCAGAACATGGCGCTGGAGATCAGAAAGCTGCGGACCTCGTGCCGCCCGTAGTTGAAGATCATCGACTTCCAATCGGGGTGGAAGCCCTCGCGCGGATCGGCGTGCTCGAACAGGTGCGTGCCGTCGAAGAGCGCCAGCCCGTGCTCGTCGCCCGGGAAGTGGCTGGGCACCCAGTCCAGAATCACACCGATGCCAGCCTGGTGCAACGTGTCGATCAGGAACATGAAGTCCTGCGGCGAGCCATACCGGCTCGTGGGCGCGAAGTAGCCCACCGTCTGGTAGCCCCAACTCTTATAGAGCGGATGCTCCATCACCGGCATCAGCTCGACATGCGTGAAGCCAAGCCGGTTGCAGTACTCGGCCAGCACGGGCGCGAGTTCTCGATAGTTCAGGCTCCGGTGCCCATCCTCGGGCACGCGCCGCCACGAGCCCAGGTGCAACTCGTAGATGCTCATCGGCTTGTCGACGCGGTGCCGCTCGCCGCGGCCGCGCATCCAGCCCTCGTCGTTCCACCGGTAGTCCAGCCCATGCACGATCGACGCCGTGCGCGGCGGCTGCTCCTGGAGATAGCCGAACGGATCGGTCTTCTCCAGGCGACGCCCGCCCGCGTGCGAATCGATCACATATTTGTAGTGGCAGCCCTCACGCGCGTTCGTGCAGATGCCCACCCACAGCCCGCTGCTGCCCACCGGGCTCAGCGTGTCGGCCCCGGGAGACCAGTAGTTCCAGTCTCCCACCACGGACACGGCCCGGGCGTTGGGAGCCCAGACGCCAAATCGCACGCCCTGCCCGCCCGGCAGCGGATGGGCCCCGAGCTTTTCATAGAGGTGGGCGTGGGTGCCCTCGTTGAACCAGTACTGGTCGTCGGCGGAAATCCAGCCGGCGTCGTGACCATGCTGGCCATGCGGATGGCCGAATGACTGGTGGGCGCTCTGGGGCATCATCAGCAGATGGTTGGTCACGTCTGGGCTCTCCGTGCGGTGTGGATACCCGCCGAGTCCAGATCGACCGAAAACCCGCCCTCGTCCAGCCGAATAGCGGAAGGGGTCTCCCTATGAGCAGGCTTCAAGCGAGGCCGCGCTCGCGCCGCAACTCGGCCTCGGCCCTGAGCCAGTCGGCCACGGGGTCTCCGTGCTCGCCGCAGCGAGACTCGAAGATCTGGTGGGCCCGCCGGCGAATCTCATCCTGGCTCGGGGGCTGGCTGGGCTGATGGGCCACCGCCGCTTTGGGAGCGGGCGTGATCGTTTCCACCATCCCGGCCCGGCCGGCCACCGAAACCCGCTCGCCAAACCACGGTTTTGGTTCGGCCACCCGTTCGGGCATGGGCTGGGCCTGGCCCGCAGGGGAAACCACCGGAACGCTCGATGCGGTCGGGGCCATGGGCCTGAGCACCGATTCTGGAATGTCGTTCCTGCCCTCATGCTCCCGCCGAGACGCGGTGAACACCGAGTAGGCGTGCTGACGGAGTGCTGTACTGTTCGAGCCGATCACGGCCCACCTCCAGAGTCATGGCTTGTTTGCCTATCGGAATCGTATGAACCTCAAGGGAATCGACAAGGTGAGGAACCGACTTTGGTCGAGTTCGATTCAAAATTTCACCAAACCCCGACGAACAGACCGCGAGCATCTGTCAGGTTCGCGTCAAACTGAAGCGTTTCTCACTCAGGCCGCCCCGCGCATGGGCCGATAGTGATCCGACGCTCCACCAACGCCAGGAGCCAAAGACACGCCCCAGCCACCCGCGACGCGCAAGGATTGCGTGCGGGCAAGGCGACGCCTCGCACGGAGAGCGGCATTGGTCCCCATCAGGCCGGACAACGACCTCGAACGCCCAGGCCTGCCCGGCGGTCGTGGCTCGCCCGGCGTGCTGCTCATCGAGGTGGGCTACGAGGTGTGCAACCCCATCGGGGGCATCTACCAGGTGCTGCGGTCCAAGGCGGCCACCATGGTCGACCACTGGGACGACCGCTACCTGATGCTGGGCCCGTACATCCCCGAACAGGCCGCCCTCGAGATGGAGCCCCGGCGGCCCACCGGCTGGTTGGCCCGGGCGGCGGCCGCATTGGACGAGATCGGCATCACCTGCCACACGGGCCGCTGGCTGGTGCCGGGCCGGCCTCGGGTGGTGTTGCTCGACATTAAACTGCCCCACGAGCGGATCAACAGCGAGAAGTTCTATCTCTGGCAGCACGATCGGGTCAGTTCGCCCAGCGGCGATGAGATGGTCGACGGGGTGATCGCCTTCGCCGATGTGACACGGCACTTCATGCGGGCCGTCGACCACGCCTGGCGCGACCAGCGGCCCGCGCGCCGCCACACCCGCCGCGTCATGGCCCACTTCCACGAATGGATGGGCGGGCTGGCTATCCCCCTCCTCAAGCGCGAAGAGCAGCCCATCTCCACGGTCTTCACCACCCACGCCACCCTGCTGGGCCGGTATCTGGCCTCCAGCGACGACCCGCCAGCCAGCGTCGAGGGCCTCGACGCTGGTGCCGAGGCCGACCGTTTCGGCATCCGCTCTCGCCACGACTACGAGCGTCTGGCCGCCCGCGATTGCGACGTGATGACCACCATCAGCCCGCTCACGGGCCAGGAATGCGAGCACCTGCTAGGCCGCAAGCCCGACGCCATCCTCCCCAACGGGCTGGACATCGGGCGCCTGAGCGTGGGCCACGAGTTCCAAACCTTGCACGCCGTGTTTAAAGACAAGGTGCATCACTTCACGATGGGGCACTTCTTCCCCACACGGCCCATCGACCTCGACCGCACGCTGTACTTCTTCACCAGCGGGCGGTACGAGCCGCGCAACAAGGGCTTCGACCTGTTCATCCGCGCCAACGCGCGGCTCAACGAACTGCTCAAGGACACCAACAATCCCCAGACGGTCGTGTCATTCATCGTCACCCGCCGTGACGTGCGATCGATCGACCCCGTGGTGCTCCAGAATCGGGCCGTGCTCGACGAACTCGAAGACGTGTGCGAGCACATCGCCGACGATTTACGCGATCGGCTGTTCCGCACGGCGGCCAGCGAGGGCCGCGTGTCGCTCGACGCCATGACCGAAGAGTACTGGATGCTGCGCCTCAAGCGCACACAGGCGGCCTTCCGCACGCGGGGCTGGCCCAGCGTCATCACCCACACCCTCGAGGGCGACCCGCGCGACGAGGTGCTCAGCGAGATCGCCATCGCCGGCCTGCGCAACGATCCCGAAGACCACGTCAAGATCGTCTACCACCCCCAGTTCATCAGCCCCACCAACCCGCTGTGGGGCATGGAATACGAACAGTTCGTGCGCGGCTGCCACCTGGGCGTCTTCCCCAGCACCTACGAGCCCTGGGGCTACACGCCCATGGAATGCCTGGCCCTGGGCGTGCCGGCCATCACCACAGACATGTCGGGCTTTGGCGACTTCGTGACCGAGCGCCACGCCCAGCCCGCCGGCTGGGCGCCCTGGGTGCTGCATCGCAAGCACAAGACCACCGAGCAAGCCGTGGAAGCCCTGGCCCAGCGGATGCTCGAGTTCTGCCAGCTCACCCAGCGCGAACGCATCCGTGTCCGAAACGCCGCCGAGCAGCGATCGTGGTTGTTCGATTGGATGGAGATGGGCGAGGCGTATGCCCAGGCCCACGATCTTGCACTCCATCGCGGACCGCAACCAGCCGAAACTGGATAAGCACGCACGCATCCCACTCTTGACGGCAAAACGCCTCGATTATCGGAAGGAATCATCGCATGTCGCCGAGCAACTACAACCAGCACCTGGGCATCGACCCCCGGGTCGCCTACTTCACGATGGAAATCGCCCTGAGCGACCGGCTCCCGACGTACTCGGGCGGCCTGGGCGTGCTCGCGGGAGACACCATCCGCTCGATCACCAACCTGAAGATGCCCGTGGTCGCCGTGAGCCTGCTCCATCGCGGCGGGTACTTCAAGCAAACCCTCGACAAGGACGGCACCCAGCACGACGAGCCCATCAAGTGGCAGCCCGAGAAGCACCTCCATCGCCTGCCCAACGAGATCAGCGTGAAGCTCGACGGCAAGGTCGTGCGCGTCGGTGCGTGGCGGACGATGGTGCGTGACGGCCGGCACGGGTACGAGACCCCCGTGCTGTTCCTCGACACCGACCTGCCCCAGAATCGCAAGGACCACCGCGCCATCACCAACCGTCTCTATGGCGGAGACGACGAGCTGCGACTGCGACAAGAGGCCATCCTGGGCATCGGCGGCGTGCGCATGCTCCAGGCGCTCAGCTGCTCGAATCTTAAGATCTACCACATGAACGAGGGCCACGCCAGCCTGCTGGTGCCCGAGCTCATCCGCTCCATCGCGCGCCACACCCACCGCAAGCCCAGCGACCCGACCGTGCTCGCCGAGGTCAAGGAGCGGTGCGTCTTCACCACGCACACGCCCGTGCCCGCGGGCCACGACCGCTTCCCGATGGAGATGGCCCACGCCATCCTCGATCCGGAAATCTTCGAGTTGCTCCAGGCCGAGCCCGCGGGCGTGACGCCTTTGTCGCCCATGGAAGTCGCGCCCGTCGGCAACGCCCAACCCCAACGTGCCTTCGCGCTGCCCGATCGCGTGCCCGTGATCGAACAGCCCAAGCGCCGCTACAGCGCCACGGCCATTGCCGAGCCCCCGCCCAAGCCCGAGGGCACGCTCAACATGACCCTGACGGGCTTCTGGGGCAGCGGCCGCATCAATGCAGTCGCCCGCCGCCACGCCGAGGTCTCTCGCCGCATGTTCGGCCGCGACGACATCCAGTCGGTCACCAACGGCATCCACGCCAACACCTGGGTGTGCGGCGACATGGCCAAACTCTTCGACAAGCACATGCCCGCCTGGCGCGAGGACAACACCGAGCTGCGCTTTGCCGTCGGCCTCGATCACAAGCTGCTGCTCAAGGCCCACCTGCGGGCCAAGGTCGCGCTCATCGATCGCGTGAACGAACTCACCAAGGCCGGCTTCGACATGGACACCTTCACCATCGGTTTCGGCCGACGGGCAACGGCCTACAAGCGCCTCACGCTGCTGCTGCGCCATCCCAAGACCCTCGACGAGATCGCTCAGAAGCACGACGGCATCCAGATCGTGCTGTCAGGCAAGGCCCACCCCAAGGACGAGCCGGGCCAGGCCATGATCGTCGACACCCTGCGCAAGTCCAAGCGACTCCAGCACGCGCGCGTGGTCTACCTGCCGGGCTACAACATGGACCTGTGCGGCCTGATGACCGCCGGAAGCGATATCTGGCTCAACACCCCGCGCCCACCCCTCGAAGCCAGCGGCACCAGCGGCATGAAGGCCGCCCTCAACGGCGTCCCGAGCCTGAGCACGCTCGACGGCTGGTGGCTCGAGGGCTGCGTCGAGGGCCTCACCGGCTGGGCCATCGGCAACGACGACTTCACTCCGGGCCGCAAGCGCAAGGCCCCCACCACCAACACCCAAGACAAGAACCACGCCCAGGATATCTACGACAAGCTCGACAACGACATCCTGCCCGCGTTCAAGAAGCGCGAGAAGTGGGCCAGCATCATGGCCCACACCATCGCCCTGAACGGCTCGCACTTCACCACCCAACGCATGGTGCGCGAGTATGTGGCGGGCCTCTACTTCGTATGAATGCGATCAATCTTTCTGAGCCGCGAGCGTAATCTCGCGGACCCCTTCAAGACCCTTCGCGCAGTGCCGAGGGATCGAGCGTGCCCTCGAGCTCGAAGTCAGCCGTCGGCCTGTAGAGCCCAGAATCGAACATCGCCCGCCAGAAAATTCCCGGCAGCGTGTAGCCCAGCCTCCCGCTCACGCGGTACTTTGACGTGCCCTCGGGCAGATCGCCCCATTCCACGGGCACCGGCAGGTCGACCCGCTGCTCGTTCAGCCTCGAAAGCGTGGCCTCGGTGCTGCGGCGACCGCGGAACACCCGCCGACCGTCGATCACCAGCGTGTAGTCGACCATGCGCAGCGGCAGCTCGGTCTCGCCCAGGTTCTTGGCGACCACCGAGAACGACAGCACGACGGCCTCGTCGGTGGTCAACGCCGCCTCGACCGCCTCGACCCGTGCCGTGGGCCGAGTCACGCAGCCGCCGAAGAACACCGTGGCAAGGAGCACGCCCATTATCGCGCGCCGCCAGATCATCGCGCCAGGTCCATCAAGATCGGCAGCGCCACCGTGAGCCCCAGGAAGGCCGCCAGCCCGAGCCCAAGCATCGCCAGGATCACCTGCACCGTCATCACGATCACCGGGCGCGGCAACCGCCGGATGTCATCGATGCGCACCGACTTCCACGACAGGCTCACGAGCAACGCCACGGGCAGGATCAACAGGAACCACCACGCGTGCGCGTTGATGGGGTCGATGAACGGCCGCCAGGCCAGCGTGAAGGCGATCACGAGCCCACCCCCGAGCCGTACAACTCTGCCTCTGGCTGCCGCCTGTTGAACAGCGCGTCGAGCACGGCCACGAGGTTCAACATGCCAGCCAAGGCGACCATGAGGAGTGAAACTTCGTTCACTTTGCCCACCGATTTACCCGCGCCCGGCCGACCCTCGTACGACTCGGCCCGGCCCCACTGGGGCGTTTGCACGAGTTGGGGGTAGGGCATCTCACCAGTCTTCACACGCACCTCGCCGGGGTACGACGAGCGAAACTCGGGCTCGAGCCGGCCGCCGGGCACCGGGCCCATCGCCCAGGCCTTGAACTGGTTCTGGTTCACCCAGTCGGCTCCGAAGGCCAGCGGGCCCACGAAGGCGTGGACGTAGAACCACAGCCGATCCTCGCGGCTGTCGACCGTATCAATACCGCCCAGCAGCAGCCCGCCAAGGAACAACCCCAGCACGCCCAAAGCAATGGCACCCGCCCGGCGGGGCTGGCCCAGCACGACGTGCCCGAGCCCGGGCAGCACCAGACCGGCCACGCCGGCCACCGGATGGAACCGTTCGGGCCCGGGCGCGAACCGGGAAACGCTCGTCGCGGCGGCGTTGGCGGGGGGCGTGGCC
>CAYGTM010000019.1:0-14271 GCA_964352795.1 uncultured Phycisphaera sp. | reverse complement strand
CACGCCCCCAGCCGACCTCACAGGTCGCCGCGTCCTGATCGGCGTGACCGGGGGCATCGCCGCGTACAAGACGGCAACGGTGGTCAGCCGCCTGAGCCAGCGCGGGTGCGACGTGCGCGTGGCGATGACCGAGGCGGCCACGAAGTTCGTCACGCCGCTGACGTTTGAGGCGCTCAGCGGCAACCCGGTGGTCACGGGCATCTGGGCCCATCACGACCCGGGCGACGTGCAGCATGTGAACCTGGCCGACCGCACGGACGTGGCGCTGGTGGCACCGTGCACGATGGATTGCCTGGCCCGCCTAGCGCACGGGCACACCAGCGACCCGATCACTCTGATCCTGAGCGCCATCGATCGGGCCAAGACCCCAGTGCTGCTGTCGCCCTCGATGAACAGCGTGATGCTGGCCCAGCCCAGCACGCAGCGGAACCTCGCGCAGCTTCGTAAGGATGGGTACCAGATCCTCGACGCCCAGAGCGGGTGGCAGGCGTGCCGGCACGTGGGGCCGGGGCGGATGCCCGAGCCGGAGACGCTGATCGAGGTGGTGGTTGAGGCGCTCACGCGGAGTTGAGTCTCAGGAATCTTCGTCCGACCGCTCCACCGGCCCCACATACATCACGATGTCCCCCCGCCCCTTGTCCTCTTCGGCCAGTTCCTCGCTCCAGCGTTCGACCATGACGATGGTCAGCACGTCGGCGCCGGGGCGTTGGCGCTTGACGTACTCGACGGTGGCGCCGTTGAACTCGACGTGGAAGCGGCCGATGACCAGAGCGACGGGCTCGTGGCCGGCCTTGAGCGCCATTGCGACGCTGTCGGCCATCGTCGCGTCCCAGACGAGCTGCGAGCGGAGAAAGTCCATGGGATCCATGCCGGGCTGCTTGCCCGCGCCGTCGGTCGAGCGCATGCCGCCCATGATCTCCACGAAGCGCTCGCGGTAGTCGGCCGGGCCGTCTTCGGTCGGCGGGAGCACGAACGTCTCGCGCTGGGCGGGCGACATGGCGCGCAGGCGGTCGTAGCCCTCGAGCCGCGCGAGGCGGACGTAGCGGCGCGGGGCGTTGGCGGCGATGACCACGCCGCCGGCGTCCATCGTGGCGTTGAACATTGCCTGGTGGGCTTCGGGGAAGTTCGAGGCGCTGCGGCCGGCCTGCTTGATGAACGCTTCCTCGTCGATCATGCCGCCGAGGTACTCGTCGATGGCGAGCTGCTGGTCGCGCTCGAAGAACTCGAGGAGGAGCGCGGGGGTTTCGTCGCGATCGCGGACGCTGAGCATGTCCTTCCAGATCGCGGCGGCGACGGGGAGGCCGACGGGGTGGCCGTGGAGCTCGCCGAAGAGGACGGCGTCAGCCCGAGCCGTGAGTTGTTCGAACTTGTACGGAACGATCGCTTCGCCTGTACGGCCGTCGAAAGCACGTACATCGGTTCCAGCGACCTGCTTCGCGTAGGCGTGCGGACGCGCGGGGTTGATCGGGGGACCAACCCCACACCCTCCAAGCGGCATCGCGATCAGAAAGAACACTGTGAGTAAGATCGAGCGGCGCATGGTTCCTCCGTCGCGTGAGGTCGGACTGGGTTGCCCCTGTTCTATGCTTGGGCCGCTTCCCTCGCCGCCCTTCGCCGGAGCCCGACCCCCTTGGACCCCACCACCTACGCCGGCTTCGCCGCCGGGCTGGCCACTAGCTTCTTGTGGGCCATCACCAGCCTGTGCTTTGCAGCGGGCGGGCGACGGATCGGGCCCACGCTGGTCAACGGGCTTCGGCTGTACGTCGCCATCGTGCTGCTGACGGGCATGGTCTGGCTCACCACGGGCGAGCCCTGGCCCATGCTCACCGATCGGCAGTTCATCCTGCTGGCCGCGTCCTCGCTGGTGGGTATCGTCATCGGCGACCAGGCGCTGTTCACCGCCTTTGTCGACATCGGCCCGCGCCTGAGCCTGCTGATGATGAGCACCGCACCCATCTGGGCGGCCGTGCTGGGGTGGATCGTGCTGGGCGAGGCCCTGGCGTGGCCGGCGGTGCTGGGCATCTCGGTGACCATCGCGGGCGTGGCCTGGGTCATCCTCGAACGCCCGACCATGCGGGCCGACGAGAAGGCCCACCCCCACCGCACGCGGGGCATTATCTTGGCGTTGGTCGGCTCGATGTGCCAGGGCGGCGGGCTGTTGCTGAGCAAGGCGGGCATGGGCCACGGCTGGCTGGCTGCCGACGACCATCTCGACCCCCTATCCGCCACGCAGACACGCATCGCCGTGGCCATCGTGTGCATGACGCCGGTCCTCATCGCCCGCTGGCGGTATCAGGCCAGCCGTAAGGCCATCAAGATCCCCAGCCGCACGCTCAAGTTTGGCCTGCTGTTTACGGCGCTCGGGGCGTTCGTGGGGCCGTTCCTGGGCATGTGGATGTCCCTGGTGACGGCCGACCTGACGCCGGTGGCCGTGGCCCAGACACTGTGCTCGCTGGCGCCTGTCATGATCCTGCCGATGGTGGCCTGGCAGGGTGACAGGGTTTCGCCCCGGGCCATTCTTGGGGCGTGCGTGGCGGTGGGCGGGGTGGCGTTGCTGGCCCTGCTGCCATTCGTTTTGCCAGAAAACTGGATCAAGGACGATCCGGCGCGTGAGTCCGAGGCCGACCCCACGCTCCCCGAGGCATGGGTTCCATCGCCGTCGCCAGAGCAGCCGTGACGATCTCCCCTGTTCGGGGCCCCGAACATCAGGGGAAACCTCGGGCCATGGGTTACAATCCCCCGCAGAAGCGCTTCCGGGGGAATCAGACCATGAGCCACGACCAATCCGCCTCCGACGGTCAGGCAGCGTTGCCTCAAGATGATGCGCGCGAGGCCCTGCTCACCCGGGCGATTCGCGGCGATCGCGCGGCCTTGGTCGAGTTGCTCGAAACCATCGCCCCAGCCCTTCGCATCCGGCTGGAAGGCAAGATCCCCCCCGCCCTGCGCGTGGCCGTCGAGGCCGACGACGTGCTCCAGGTCACCTACATCGAGGTGGTAGGCCGGATTTCGCAGTTCAAGACCGGGGGCATGAGCGGCTTTCGGGCCTGGGTCTGCCGCGTGGCCGAGAACAACCTGCTGGACGCCATCCGCGCCGCCCAGGCGGCCAAGCGGCCCGACCCGGCCAAGCGGGCGCACACGCCGCGCAATGCCGACGACTCGGCGGCCACGCTCATCGAGGTGCTCGCGGGCGACAGCAAGGCGACCCCCTCGCGCTTCGTGGCGCGCGGCGAGGCGGTGATGGCCATGGAGCGCATGTTGGCCACACTGCCGGCCGACTACGCCCGGGTCATCCGCCTGTACGACCTTGCCGGGCACCCCGTCGAGGAGGTTGCCAAGGAGATGGGCCGTTCGACGGGCGCGGTGTTCATGCTTCGTGCCCGGGCCCACGACCGCCTGCGCGACGCGATGGGCGACGCGGGCCAGTACTTCTCTCGCGCGGGCGGCTGAGACGCCACCACGATTTCGATCACCGGACACCGCCACATGGACGACACGCCAGACCAGGGAAGTGACCAAGGGCCCACGCCTCCAGACGATGCCGCGCCCAGCGGTTCGTCCGCAAATGAGCGCAAACTGATCGAAGCCGCCCTGGAAGGTGCGCGGCCCGCGAGCGGCTGGCCGCAATCCAGTACGGCTTGGTTCGAGGGTGCCCCATTGCCGCCGCATGGCGCGTTTCCGGGGTACGACATCGCGCGCGAGATCCATCGCGGCGGGCAGGGCGTGGTGTACCAGGCCGTCCAGCTCTCCACGCGGCGGCATGTGGCCGTCAAGGTCATGCACTCGGGCCCGTTCATGGGCTCGTCGGGCCGGGCCCGCTTCGAGCGCGAGGTGCAGGTGCTGGGCCAGCTCGACCACCCCAACATCGTGCGCATCCACGACAGCGGGGTGACCAAGGACGGCTCGTGCTTCTACGTCATGGACTACATCAGCGGCAAGCCGCTCGACAAGCTCATGGCCGAGGGGCAGTTGCCCATCCGCGAATCGCTGCGCCTGTTCGCCAAGATCTGCGACGCCGTCAACGCGGCCCACCTCAAGGGCGTCATCCACCGTGACCTCAAGCCGGCCAACATCCGCATCGACAAGCACGGCGAGCCCATCGTCGTCGACTTCGGCCTGGCCAAGCTGGCCATCCCCGACCTCGGCGAGGATGGCAGCGGGCGGATGATGAGCATGACCGGGCAGTTCATCGGCTCGCTCCCGTGGGCCAGCCCCGAGCAGGCCGACGGCTCGCCCACCAACATCGACGTGCGCACCGACGTGTACTCGCTGGGCGTGATCCTGTACCAGTTGCTGACCAGCCGCTTCCCCTACGAAGTGCTGGGCAACATGCGCGACGTGCTGGACAACATCCTGCGCACCGAGCCGGCCAGGCCCAGCACGATCCGGCGCAAGATCAACGACGAGGTCGAGACCATCGTGCTCAAGGCCCTGGCCAAGCAGCGCGAACGCCGCTACCAGAGCGCGGGCGAGCTCGGGCGCGACGTCCACCGCTTCCTCGAAGGCCAGCCCATCGAGGCCAAACGGGATAGTGGGTGGTACGTCATCACCAAGACGCTCAAACGCTACCGCGGGCCGGCGGCCCTGGGCCTGGGCTCGCTTGCGGCACTGGTCGTGTTTGCGGTGGTGATCACGATGCTGTACAAGGACGCGAAGGCGGCCAGGGCGATCGCCGAGCAGAAGACGATCGTGGCCGAGGAAGCGCGGGCGGGGGAGGCCGAGCAGCGTCAGTTGGCCGAGGATCGGCTGGATGATGCGTACGACCTTGCCGGCACGATGGTGACGGATTTTTATGATGCGATTCTTGGACTGCGGGGCGCAACCAAGGCGAAGCTCGCCCTGACCGAAAGTGCCGTCTCGACATTCAACGAACTTGAAGCGTCAGCGGCCGACAACCCGCAACGGATGCTCTTGATCGGTCGCGGGCGGCTCCGGCTTGGGACGCTCTACGCGGGACGTGGCCAGATGAATCGGATTGGGAAGCCAGAAGAAGGGATGGCGTTGTATGCGTCCGCACTGGGGATCGCCGAGCAACTCCTATCCGACGATCCCGCATCAGTTCAAGCATTAAAGCTCAAGACCGAGAGCCTGGCTTCCATCGCGCACGCCAATCGAATGCAGCAGAACTTCGATGGCGCGATGGATTCGGTGGTGGACGCCATTCAGACAGCTGACAAAGCACTGCTGCACGTTGGCTCGGATACAAAGACGAGAGCGGAAGTCGAGTTTGTCCGTGCCGACAGCATGATGGAGCGTGGCAACATTCTCGTTGAGAAGGGGATGTCGACGCGCGATCCTCAAGAGAGTCGTGAGATTGCTCGTCAAGCACGCGACTCATTTGAACAGGCACGAAAAGCATTTCAAGCCATGATTGATAGTGCCATCGATGTGGATCGGGGCGAGTTTGGTCTTGCCAACTCACTCGTGCGATCAGCCGAGTGGATCACCAGGTCGGTAGCGTTCGATCTAGAGCATCCCGGCACGATGGGTCACGAAGAACTTTTGGAACGTCTGGAACAGGCCAAGCCTTTCTACGAGAGTGCGAACGCGCTGTATGAAGGCCTTGAGGCACGACATCCTGCGGTGGGGACCTATCCTCGTGATCACCTGATCTTGTTTGAGAGCCGTGCCAATGCCTTGCGACTTCGAGGCGAGATACTCGATGCCCTGGCCGTGCAGCAGCCCGATCGTTCGGAGGAGTTCCGAGTTGCCGCGAATACGTCACGCGAGCACTCGATCCGAATGCTTGAGGATGCGATTGCCAAAGCACGACGCGCGTTCGATGCCGATGAGTCTAATGTGATGCTCGCAAGGCCGTTGGCAATGCTCCTCACATATGTCGGCCGAACCTATGAAGCCAGCAGTCGTTTCGATGCGGCCCAAGACAGCTACGAGCAGTCAAACCAAATTCGCGAGTTGTTGGCCACGACCGATCCCACCAACCAACACTTCAATGACGCGGCCGTCGGGTGGTATCGCACCGGAGCCCTCCACGAACTCCGTGCGCCACAAACCGACGATGAGAGGGAGGAGTTGCAATCGGCACTTACGGCTTTCTTGAGAGCCCGCGAGTTTGTTCAGAAGCAAATTGATTCCGGCATACCGGCCGATAACACGCACATGAATGCCATCCAGGACCGAATCAACGCCGTACAAGCACAAATCTCTCCGGGTTGATTCGATGGATCACCCTTGAGTCGAGTATCTTCATACCGCAGAGGAGCACGCCGCCTGCGGGCGGGTTGGGAGATTTGGACATGATGAAGATGTGTTTTTCCCGGGCGGCCTCGGCTGCCGGACTGGTGTTGCTGGCTGGCTCAGCGGCCTTCGGGCAGATCGATTCATCCTGGATCAACGACACGTCGGGGTCGTGGACAGATGCCACGCGCTGGAGCACGCCGGAGTTTCCCGACGCGCGTGGGCCGGACATCTACCGCGCAATCATCGATTTCGATGCCGGCACCGCGTACTCCATCGGCCTTGATACGGACATCGACCTCGACCGCCTGCGCTTCACCAGCGTCGCCGCCACCATCAATGGCGGTGGCGTGGGCACGATCGTCGTGCGCACCGACATCGAACTTGGGAACGCGACCATTCGTGCTTTGGGTGAACTGATGAGCGAGGGAACACTCCGGTTCATCGGTGACGCACTGTGCGAGGTCGAAGACACTCCCACCTGCCAGTCCGGCGGGCTTGCCCGCAAAACCGGCACCGGCGACATCGCCCTCACCGGATCCACCGTCTTTGACCTCATGGACGGCTCCACCTTCAGCATCGAGAACACCGGCGACATCATCGGCGACAGTTCGGCGCGCCTCAACAACGGCGGGCTGTTCATCAAACAATCGCCCGGCACCACCCGCATCGAAGACGTGGGCTTCCTGAACACCGGTACCCTTGTCGTCCAGCAGGGGCGCCTCGAGATCACCAACCCAATCCTGCCCGTCGCGGGCACGCTGGGGCCGGCCACCTACGACATCGGCGACGGTGCCGTGCTCGATTTGCCTGGAACCGTGCTGAACACCAATCAGGCCGACGTGATCTTCCGCGGGCCCGACTCGACTTTCTCGCAGTTCTCGACTGTCGGGCTCAACCAGGGCCTGGCCCGGGCCGAGGGGGGCGCGAACATCTCCTTCTCGCCCACGGGCGGCTTGACCAACGAGGGCACGTTGATCGCCGACGGCATGGGCTCGTCCATTACCACCGGCGGCACCCTCGATAACAATGGCGGTACCGTCACAGTGCTCAACGGCGGCATCGTGGCCGCGAGCGGCGGCTTCGGGACGCTGAACAACAACGGCGGCACCGTCCAGGGCACCGGCATCGTCCGCAGCACCACCTTCAACAACAACGGCCTGGTCAGCCCGGGCACCTCGCCCGGTGTGCTCATCTCCGAGAGCGGCGGCGTCGGCACGCACATCTTCCAGCAAGGCCCGGGCGGCACGCTGCTCATGGAGATCGAAGGCCGCTCGCCGGGTTCCACGTTCGACGTGCTGGACATCCGAGGCATCGGCCTGTTCGACGGCACGCTCCAACTCGAGTTCTCGCCCTTCACGGGCGAGCCGCAGATCATGCCGGGCGATCAGTTCCAGATCATCCTGGCCGACAGCATCGACGGCATCTTCCAGGACATCCAGATCGGCGGCCTCGGTTCGGAAGCCATCATCGACGTGGAGTTCACCGGCGGCGGCGTCGTCGTGATCGTGCGTCAGGTGCCCGCGCCCGGCGCGCTGGCCTTGCTGGCGATGGGCGGTATGCTCGCTACGCGCCGGCGTCGTTAGTCAAGCGAGTTGGGTCACGCGAGTTCCTCGAGCGCCTTGGCCACCTCATCAACATGGCCGGGCACTTTCACCTTGCTCCACACGCGGGCGATCTTGCCCTGCGCGTCGATCAGGAAGGTCGTGCGCTCGATGCCCATGAACGCCTTGCCGTACATGCTCTTCTCGACCCACACGCCGTACTTGCGCGCGACGGCCGGGTCGGGCTTGCCGTCCTCACCCACGCGGTCGTCGGCCAGCAACGGGTAGGTCAGGTCGTTCTTGGCGGCAAACTTGGCCTTGCTCTTGGTGTCCAGAATGCTGATGCCCAGCACCGCCGCCCCGAAACCCTCGAAGGCCGGCAGTTGGTCGCGGAAGTCGCACGCCTCCTGCGTGCAGCCGCTCGTGTCGTCCTTGGGATAGAAGAACAGCACCACAGGCTTGCCCGCGTGGTCGGCCAGCGCGTGGGTGGTGCCATTCTGGTCCTTGAGTTTGAACGCCGGCGCTTTGCGACCGGCCTTCACGGGTTCGTTCGTGGTCGTGGTCATGTCAAGACTCCTTGAAGATTCTCAAGGAGCGTACCGAACCCGGACGGGCACGTCACGGGCGATTCAGGAAAGCACCCAGCGGATCATCGTCGCCGCGAGGACAACCCCCACCATCATGGCGATGCCGAAGCGGGCCACCACGGGCAGGGTCGCGGGCGTTGGCGTGTGGGCGGGGCGGATGAGCGGGAGCCGCTCGGCGGTCGCCAGGCTCAGGGGTTCCAGGCCGCAGCGGGCCGTGTCCTGAACGATGGCCATGATGAGGTTGGCGTCGAACTGTCGCAGGCCGAGGTGGTTGGCCTGGTTCAGGAGCCGATCCCGCGATTCGGGGCGCAGGATGGCCGCCCGGCCGCCCTCGAGGCTGGTGGCCACACGACAGGCGAAGACCCACCGGGCGTCCAAGGCGTCAATGGCTGATGCCTGTCGGTTGGCCCGGGCCACCTGGAGCTCGCGGGTGGCGTCGCGGGGCTGTTCGATGGCCGGCACCGCGCTGGCCAGCGTGGCGACGGCCCTCACCGCGTTGCGTTGGGGCAACGCCGTTGCCCGCACGCCACGGGGAGCGCCAACCAAACGCAACGAAGGGCTGGTTCCGGCCGATTCCATCATCATCAGGACAAGATTGCACATCTCGTGCCGAGCCCACGCCAACCGGCCGATACACTGGGCTGCATGACCCAGGGGGACGCCCAGCCGGACCAGCCCGAACAGCCGGACGCACCGTCCGGTGAGGGGCTTGCCGACATCCGGGTTTCCCTGACCCAAGACCAAGTGCTCGAACGGTTGGGGCAGGCCGCCCGGCGGGGGAAGCTGCCCGAGTACGCCCCAGGCGGGCCCGAGGACGCCCTGTTCCGCGCCAGCGCCCTGGGGCAGCCCTTCGATCGTGACCTGCTGGCCTGGGCCCAAGCCGAAGACGGGGGCGTGCGCCTGCGGTTTGGCCTGCATTGGCGGAAGAAGGCACCGATTCTCTACATCGCGGCCATGATCCTGACCGTCGAGCCAGGGCGATACTTTTTGGACGTGATGATCCCCGGCTCGTGGGGCTGGGGGTCGATCATGTGGTGGTATTACCCCTTGACGATCATCCCAATACCCTTTATGTGGTTGAGTTTTGTTCGCAAATCGAGAGCATCAACCCTGGAAACCGCCCGCGAGAGCCACGAGGCCATCCGGTCGATCCTGGGAGCACAGGCCAAGGATTAGCATTGGCCCCTCGGTGGTTGCTCGGGATGGCGGAAAGGCCGGAGCCCGACTTCCGATAGACTTATGCAGCGCAAGGGCGTGGCCGGGCCACGCTGGGAAGCACGGCAAGGCCGGCCCATTGATGGCCAGGAGGACCCCATGTTCAAGACTGTTCGTTCGTTCGATGGCCTGACCGGCCGCGTGGCGTGTCGCATGACCAGTATGCTCGCGGCCTGCGGGCTGGCGATCTCGGCCCCGGCCCTGGCCGTCCCGGCCGTGCTCGACTATGTGCCCGAGACCGCCGCGGGCGTGGTGGCCATCAACAACCTGGGTGGGGCGATGGGCGACTTCAAGGCCTTTGCCACCGCCGCGGGCCTGCCCCCGATGGAAGGCCTCATGCAAGCGATGATGTCCGAACTCGACGGACCGGCGGTGAACGCGGGAGGGTCGGCGGCCATCTTCATGCTGGGCGAGGCCCCCGGTGAGTCCATCACCATCCTCCCGGTCACCAACTACGAGCAGTACGTCTCGGCCCGCGGCGGCGTGGGCGCGGGTGTCGAGGAGATCACCTTCGGCGGCGAGGACGTGTTCGTGAAGAAGGTGGCCGATGGCTACGCCGCCATGAGCCCGATGAGCGAGTTGCTCGAAGGCTGGGAGCCCACCAGCGGGCATCGCGCCGCCCATGTGAACGCCATTGGCACCCGGGCCAACGGCGCGAGCGAGTCGGCCGACGTGTTCATCGTGGGCTCCATCGCCGCCCTGGCCAGCGATTGGCGCGAGGGGTACGAGGGCATGAAGGGCATGGCGATGATGTTCGGCGGGCCCGAGGCCGGGCAGGGCTTTGCCGCCCTCGACCCCTTGGTCAACGCCTTCCTGACCGACGCCCAGATGGGTGTGGTGGCCATCGACTTCGCCGGCGACGGCGTGACCGCCCGCCTGCTCAGCCGGTTCAAGGAAGGCTCGGCCCTGGCCGGCCTGTTCACGGGCCGGTCGAGCACCAAGGACCTTCTGAGTCGCCTTCCGGACATGCCATTTGCCTTCGCTTCGGCGTTCGATACGTCTTCGCCCGGCGTGCGCAGCATGATGGGCATGATGCAGGGTGGCATGGGCGACCAGCCTCCCGCGCAGGCCAAGGCGCTGATGGACCTGATGAACAACTCCACCGGCGGCGCGATGATTCTGGGCGCGCCCTCGATGCAGGAGATGACCATCGGTGCCGGCGCGTTCGTCCGCAGCGCGGCGTACTACCGCTCGGCCGACCCGGCCAAACTCAAGAAGGCGATGGCCGACGGGCTGCTGGCCGCCAACGGGCAAAAGACCGAGCAGGACGGCATGACCATCACCACCACCACCAGCTACCGCCCCGAGGCGCGCCCCATCGACGGCGTAACCGTCGACGAGTGGAGCATGGCCACCAACATCGAAGGCGAAGCCAACGACCAGGCCCAGCAGGCCCAGATGGCCATGAGCATGATGTTCGGCAGCAACGGCCTGGGCGGCTACATGGTCCCCACCAAGGACGGCGTGGTCATGACCATGTCGCGCAACAGCCAGATGCTCACCCAGGCGCTGGCCACCGCCAAGAACGGCGGCGGGCTGGGCTCCAAGGACGGCATCAGCGCCATCTCGGCCAAACTGCCCGACAACCGCGCGATGGAACTCTACATCGGCGTTGATCATTTGCTGGGCGTCGGGGCCGCCTTCCTGGGCGAGATTCCCCCCATGCCGCCGGTGGGCATCGTGGCCGCCAGCGGAGACGGCACCGCCGAAATCGCGTTGCACATCTCCCCCCTGGTCATCGCCAAGGGCATGGAACTGGGCATGATGTTCGGCGGGGGCATGGGCGGCCCGGGCATGGACTTCGAGGAAGACGAAGGCGAGGACGGGCCCGCGTTCTGATCAAACCCCACGCACAACCGAGAATCTGGGCATTGGCCCACGGACGCGCGGTCGCGCTCGAGCGCCCCCGCGTCGTTGGCCTTCTCAAAGCCCCCCCCGCTAGTTTTTTAGCCGGCGGCGCGTTGACCGCAGTGAAGGGCGCCCAGGCCCGCGCCTCGAAAGCCGTGTACGACGGGGCGGCCATGCTCGACATCGGCGGCGAGAGCACCCGCCCCGGCGCGGAGCGCGTGCCCGCGCGCGAGCAGCTCGCGCGGGTGCTGCCCATCATCGAGGCCATCCGATCGAGCAGCGCCGCGCGCCTCGCGGAGATTCCCATCAGCGTGGATACGACGCTGGCTCGCGTCGCCCAAGCCGCCATCGACGCTGGCGCCGACGCGATTAACGACGTGTCGGGCGGCACGGAAGATTCCGAAATACTGGGCGTGGCCGCGCGCTCGGGCGCGGGGCTCGTGCTCATGCATCGGGGTGCCGCGCCACCCAAGGACCGTTACGCCGACGAGTACGAACGCGAGCCCGAGTATGCGGCCGGGGTGGTGGCCGCCGTGCGCGCGGCATTGGCTCAGCACGCCGATCGCGCCTTCAACGCCGGCATCGCGCGCGAGCGAGTGGTGATCGACCCGGGCCTGGGCTTCGGCAAGAGCGTGGGGCAGAACATGGACCTGCTCAGGCACACCAACGAACTGGGCCGGCTGGGATTGCCGATCTCTATCGGTGCCAGCCGCAAGCGGTTCGTGGGTCGCGTCTCCATCGGAGCGCACAGCGAGCCGGGTGATCGCCTGGCGGGGTCGGTGGCGATCACGGTGCTGGCTGCCCAGCAAGGGGCGATCCTGCACCGCGTCCACGACGTGGCCGAGCACGTTGCGGCCTTATCGGTGCTGAGCACATGGAATGACTCGGGCGCGTCGGTGGTTTGATATGAACACCCCCAGTGGTGCCCCGAGCCCAGTGGAAGGGCCCGGGCGGCTCGCTAGGATCGGTTGTTCGATCTCGGCGAAATCGAGGCGGACGGGCCCGGGGCGACCCGCACACCCGTCAGACGCAAGGAGCGGCACATGGCCAACGAGCATGTTCAAGAGTTTACCGACGCTAACTTTGACGCCGAGGTGCTCAAGAGCGACCAACCCGTACTCGTCGACTTCTGGGCCGAGTGGTGCATGCCCTGCCGGATGCTCGCCCCCACGGTCGACCAGCTGGCCGAGGAGTTCGCCGGTAAGGTGAAGGTCGGCAAGGTGGATACCGACGCGAATCGCGACGTGGCGGTCAAGTACGGCATCCATGCCATCCCGACGATCATCCTGTTCAAGGACGGCGAGCCGGTCGAGAAGTTCATCGGCCTGAAGAACCGCGACGAGCTCGCGGCGGCCATGAACGGTGCCGTCGGCGCCGCCTGACCGGCGTTTTCCTCCCACAAGCGACTCCCGCGCGATACAGTCCCCCTCGTGACCACCCCCAACCCCCAGACCGGCAAGACCAACGGCGCCCGCCTGCGATGCGGGGCCGTGGGTGTCGGTCGCATGGGCCGCCACCACGCGCGCGTGTACGGGCAACTGGCCGACACCGAACTGGTGGGCGTGGTCGACTCGAGCATGGAGCGGGCCGCCGACATGGCCGAGCAGTTCGGCGGCAAGGCCTTTCCTTCGCTGGACGATTTGCTGGACGCTGGGGTCGACGCGGTATCGATCGCCGCGCCAACGACGGCGCACCGCGACCTGGCCGAGCGTTGCATCGAGGCCGGCGTGCATTGCCTGATCGAAAAACCGCTTGCGGGCACGGTGGCCGACGCCGAGGCCATCCGCGACCTGGCCGACCGGCGCGGCGTGGTGCTGATGGTCGGGCACATCGAGCGGTTCAACCCGATCATGCGTGCCATGCAGCGCGCGACGCAGGCCGACGACTCGATCACCCCCCGCTTCATCGAGGTGCATCGCGTGAGCCCGATGACGTTCCGCAGCGTGGACATCGGCGTGGTCATGGACATGATGATCCACGACCTGGACGTGGTGCTCATGCTGATGGGCGGGCAAGAGCCCGACGAGATCCAGGCCGCCGGCGTGGCCGTGGTGACCGAACACGAGGACATCTGCAACGCTCGCCTGACCTGGCACAAGCCCCAGGGCGCGTGCGTGGCCAACATCACCGCCAGCCGCCTGGCGCTCAAGACCGAGCGCGTGACGCGCATTACGGGCGAGAAGGCCTACATCAAGCTCGACTATGGCGCCAAGACCGGCGTCATCATCCGCCGGACGGCCAACGAGCTCCAGATGCGCGAGATCCAATCCCAGCTCCGCGGCGGGGCCGACCTGACGGACCTGAAATGGGACGAACTGGTCAACGTCGAGCAACTCGAGATCGACGACGGCGAGCCCATCGTGATGGAGATTCGCGCGTTCCTGGACGCCATCCACACCGGCAGCCCACCGCCCATCGACGCGAGGGCGGGTTTTGCCAACGTGCGGACGGCCCAGCGGATCGTGGAGGCCATCCGGGCGACTATGGGCGAGAATCTGGCCGCCGCCAACCCCAGCATTGATCTCAACCTCGATACCAGCATTGAGGTCACCACCGACCCGGGCCAGGACGCGCCCGTCGGTCGGCCCGCCGGACGATGAAACCCTGTCCGGTTTTTCCACGCATGGACGCCAACCTCCGCTAGACTTTCCCCACCGGCGGACGAACCCGCCGGATGCCCGAGCCCATCCGTCCGAATCCAAACGTCCACAAGCACCGTGCCTGACCACTGGCCGCCCAGTACCACCCTCACCCGTCCGGAATCCAACGCCATGGCCGAAGAGCAGACCAGCACCCAGACCACCGACCACACCCCCTCGCCAGCCAAGCCCGATGCCGCGCCGAGCGCGGCTGCCCGGCTGGCGGCCTATGGCGGCAATCTG
>CAYGTM010000018.1:0-14465 GCA_964352795.1 uncultured Phycisphaera sp. | reverse complement strand
CATCTACAACCAGCACGAGCTTCGGACGGAGCTGACCCAGCAGGGGGCGTGGTTCGAGACGGATCATTCGGATACGGAGGTGTTGGTGCATGGGTGGCGGGCGTGGAGTGATGGTCTTATCAACAGACTTGATGGCATGTTTGCATGTGGTTTATGGCATCGAGATGGTGCGCATTTTGGAATGATGCGCGACTTGGCCGGCGAGAAGCCAGCATATTTGATTTCATCTCACCACTGGATGGCCTTTGCATCAAGCCCTGTGAATCTTTACCGGCTTGGCGCAGATCGAAAATTATGGCTTGTCGAGCCTGAGCGCAGCAATCTGGAGAGTTTTCGATGCCTCACGACAGGTGATGCTGTACCACGGCCAGTTGATCAGCTTGAACATGGACATGGCGGGAGTGACAGCACGATTACGAATGCCGATGGTTTTACAGTTTACTTCAATCCCTTGACTAACGTAGTGGTGCCGCGTTCCCGCACAGGTGCGGAGCATTTGACCAAATTTAGCGAGGCTTTGTTTTCAAGAGTCGTTCTCTCTCGCCTCGAATCCGACGTCCCCCTGGGCGTCTTCCTCTCCGGCGGCATCGACTCGGGCCTCATCGCCGCAATCGCAAAACAGGAACTACCAGACCTCAAGACCTTCACGGTCCGAATGCCCGACGCCCGCTTCGATGAATCCGAAGCGGCCGCCGAGACCGCGAAGGTCATCGGCACCGACCACGCCACGCTCGACTGCGACCCGGATCCGGCCGCCGACCTCGTCCACCTCATCGAGCAGTTGGGCTTGCCCTTCGGCGATAGCTCGCTGCTGCCCACATACTGGCTGTGCAATGCCGCGCGCGAACATGTGAAGGTCGCCCTCAGCGGCGACGGCGGCGACGAACTTTTCGGCGGCTACCGACGCCACACCATCACACCCACGCTCAATCAATGGCACAAGTTACTCCGGCACATCCCCCACCGCTTGCTCGATCGACGCACCCCCGGCTCGCGGGGCGAGTATCTCTCACGCCTGGCCATCGCGGCTCGATACGGCGGGTACCCGGAACTGCTGGCGATCTTTCAGACTCCCGATCTTCAGCGGCTCATTCCCTCGATCGATGGCGAAGACCCGGGCAACGAGGCCTTCGAGCGCGTCGATGACCCCCTCCGCCACGACTTCCAGCACTACCTCCCCGACGACCTCCTGCGCAAGACCGACACCGCCTCCATGGCCGTCGCCCTCGAAGTTCGCGCCCCGTTCCTCGCCCGCGAGCTCGTGGAGGCCGCCCTGCGCACGCCGCTGGACGTCCTTATGCCCAACAACCAACGCAAGGGCCTCCTCAAACAAGTCGCCCGCAAGTACCTCCCCGACCACATCGTCGATCGCCCAAAGCAGGGTTTCGCCATCCCCATCGGCCAGTGGTTCCGCGATGACTACGGCGGGCTTCGCCAGTTGCTCTACGACCACCTCGAGTCGTCCGACCCGTTCCCCGGGCTCGCCGGCGCGGGTGTCGAGATCAACCTGGGCTTCGTGCACCAGATGCTGCGCGAGCACGACGCGGCCGGCGAGAAATCGATCAACCCGTGGCACGGGCGAGACCACTCGCAGCGGCTGTACATGCTGCTGGTGCTGAGTATCTGGGCGAAGTGGCTCGACGGGCTTCCGCGTGACGGACGCGATAACCCCTCGCTTGCGCGAGGGGCTCGTTAGGGCGTTCAATGTCTTGATGCGTCAGCCGTTTGTGATCTTGACCTCGATAGGACCGGGCACATGCAGATCCCGTTGAGGGAAGGGGATGCCGATATCGGCCTTGTCGAGCGCGTACTTGATGTCGCGTGTCAATCGCTCCTTGACCGCCCAATAGTCCGCCGTGGCGGCCCACACACGCACGGCCCAGTTGATCGACGAGTCGCCCAGTTCGCTGAGATAGATCACCGGATCTTGGGTCGAATCACGGCCCTCGACCGCCTTCGCGGCGGCCATGAGCGTGGAACGCACCGTATCCAAATCAGCGGAATACGACGTACCCACGGCCATGTCTACGCGACGAGTCTTGTGGTGCGTGATATTTTCGATGGTCGAGCCGAAGATCGAGCCGTTGGGCATGATGATACGGCGGTTGTCGGGCGTGTCGAAGGTAGTGGTGAAGAGTTCGATCTCGTCGACCTTGGCGGTAATGCCGTTGACGTTGATCACGTCGCCCACTCGATACGGACGGAACACCAGCAGCATCACGCCGGCCGCGACGTTCCCCAGCGTGCCCGAGAGGGCCAGGCCGATGGCAAAGCCCATGGCCGCGATCACCGCCGCGAAACTGGTGATCTCGATTCCAACCGTTTGGAGCACCGTCAGGGCACCGATAACGAGGATGGCCCACTTGACAAGGTTGCCGAAGAACTTGGCCAGCGTCTGCTCGACGCGAGCTTTCGTCGTGGCCTTCACTGTCAGACGTTTGGCCCAACTCGCCGCGAGGATCACGACGATGATCAGCACAAGGGCGATCACGATGGGCTGGAGCACGGCCCAGACCTCGGGCACGGTGATCTGGTTGAAATCGCCGTTGCTCACCTTTTCCCATAGGCCACTCGCGGCCACTTCGAGTTCGGACGGCTCAACGACGACCTCAGCACCCTCGGGCACTTCCACGGTGGTGGTGTCTTCTTCTTGCCAGAGCATGAGTCTCTCCCGCTGGGTAATCTTTGTGGATCAGAACGTCGCCAGGATGGTGATGAAGTACTTCACGTCGTTCTCCTTCGCATCGCCGGAGTTCGAGTCATACTCGTGCTCGATGCCCACGCGCAGGCGCACATCGGCCTTTTCAGCCAACAACACGTCGTGGGAAACGTAACTCACCGTACGAACCTCGCCGAAGTCGTCGAGCGCCGGGAAAATCTCGGTGCCCGCGGCGAAGGTGTTGCGATCGTTGATCTCCCAGACGAAGTCCAGGCCGATGAGCCCCTCGGGAACCCAGGTATCGTCGTTGCCGCCGAACTCGCGCGTCACACCAGCACCCAGACGCCCCTTGAGCGTGGCACGGTCCTGCCCGTTTTCGAGCAACGCACGCTCCTTCAGGAAGTCATAGCCCAGACCGCCGAACAGTTGCAACCGCGTGTCCCAGTCCTGAAACTCATCGAACTCGTACACGCCGAACACGAACGTGAAGTACCGCTCGCCGGGGTAGAGCCAGTCGTTCTCGCCGCGGGCCAGGGCGTTGTTCTCGGAGATGTCGCTGCCGTCCTTGGCGTAGAGGGAGCGGGCGCGGAAGAGCGTGCGGAGCGTGTCGGTCTCGCGCTCGGTCTGGAAGATGGCGCGGAGGTTGAAGTTCTCGGTGTTGCCAGAGGCACCGGTGAGGCCGACCTCGACGCTGCGGGTCCATCCCTCGAAGAAACTCGTGGGGCCGGAAGTGTCTTCGACGCCCTGCACGCCGGCCTCGGGGGTATGGGCTTCCTGATACGGGAACTCCAGCGTGGGCAGACCAAAGTCCGAGCCCAACGCGGCGGTGGCCATCGAAAACCCGGCCACGCCCGCCAGAATACGGGATTTGTTCGAGACAGACATGCGAACTTCTCCTTCTCAATGCTCATACGTCGGAAGGCCCCACGAAACGCTGGCCTGACCGACGCGGTGTGAACAGCCAGTTTACCATCACCCAAGGCCTGAGTCGAAGGAAAACTTTCGACCGATGAATCGCTCTTTTCCGATGATCCGCATGGTGGAAGACTCTCCAACACGGCGGCAGGTGCTCCAAAGCTCGCTCGCGCTCGGCGTGCTGTCGCTTGCGGGCTGCGCCGCTCCTCGTCGGCATGTGACCGGCCCACCCGCGCCGGTCTGGCCCGCAGAGCGTCGATACGGAACCGATCCTTACCCCCGCGCGACACAGCCCCCCGCCACAGTGCAGTTGCCGGCACCCGCTGGCGGGCCGCGAGTCCTGCCCCGATCGGCCTGGACTGGCACCCAACCGACCCTCGCCCTGGCCAACCGCATGGGCCGCATCGAACGCATCACCATCCACCACGACGCCATGGACGCCTCGGGCTTTCGCTCCGCCGGTGAGGCGCGCCAGAGGCTGAGTGACATCCAGCGGGTCCACACCGGGAACGGCTGGGCCGACATCGGCTACCACTACGCCATCGACCCCACCGGCACCATCTGGTCGGCCCGCCCGATCCAACTCCAGGGTGCCCACGTCAAGGATTGGAACGAGCACAACCTGGGCATCATGCTCATGGGCAACTTCATGCACGAACGCCCCACGCCCCAGGCCTTGGCCTCGCTCCACGCCCTTGTACGCGGCGAGAGCGCGCGATACAGGGTACCGGCCGCACGCATCAGCACTCACCGCGAACTGGCCAACACCGCGTGCCCTGGTGATAGCCTCCAGCGCGAGGTTGATGTCGCCCGAAGCCGACGCATCGCCGGCTTCGGCTGAACACATTCTTAACCCAGTTTTCTCAATCGCTCTCGGTATCGCCCGCCGATTCGCCTGGACTGCCAGGGTCGGCGAAGATCGAACTTCCCACCCGCACGAGATTCGCACCCTCTTCGATCGCCACCTCGTAATCGCCCGACATCCCCATCGACAGGATGTTGAACTCCTTGCCCACGAGCCCCTCGCTCTGGACCTCCTCGAACAACTCGCGGCACCGACCGAAGACCGGGCGGCTGCCCTCGGCGGCCTCCGAGTCGGGGGCCATGGTCATCAGGCCCCGGAGTTTCAGGTAGATCATCGAGTGGATCTGTTCGACGACGTGCAGCACCGCGGGCGATGGGCAGCCGGCCTTGCCCGCCTCGCCCGAGCAGTTGACCTGGAGCAGGATCTCCACGGGCTTGTCGCGCTTGAGCCCCACTTCTTGGAGTTCCTCGGCCACGCGCAGGCTGTCGACGCTATGCACCAGGCGGCTGACATCGGCCACTTGGCGCGCCTTGTTGCGCTGGAGTTGCCCGATCATGTGCCAGCGGATGGGCTCGTGCTTGGACGATGGGTCTCCACCGAGTGCCGCCCCCATTGACCGCATCCGGGAGACCTGCTCGTCCAGCATTGGGGCGCGCTGGAGCAACTGCTGGACGCGGTTCTCGCCGAAATCTCGATGACCAGCCTGCACGAGTTGGAGGATCTGGTCGGGCTCTGCGTGCTTGGTGACCGCCACCAACAACACCTGCGGCCCGCGGCGGCCTGCCTTGGCGGCGGCACGCTCGACACGGTCGCAAACGTGCGAGTAGCGGTGGAGGAGGTCGCCCTCGGACATGGCAGGCCCTGCGATCGCCATGCCCATAGCATACGCCCCCGCCAGCCATCGCGGGCAACAACCCCAACGGCCGGATTTCCCTCGCCTTCTGGAGCCTTTCACCCATGCCTGTGACCACCGACCTGCCGCCCCGTATCCAGCCCGTCGAAAAGGGCGAGCCAGCGCCGGACTTCACCCTTATGACCCAGGCCCGCGAGGAGTGGACCCTCAGCAAGGCCCTCGAAGACGGCGATGTCGCCCTGTGCTTCTACCCGATGGACTTCAGCCCGGTCTGCTCGGCGGAAATGCGGTGCGTCAACGACGAGTTCGGGAGTTGGCAGGACAAGGGCGTCCAGGTCGTCGGCATCTCGTGTGACAGCTTCTGGACCCACCACGCCTGGGCCCAGAGCATGGACCTCAAGCAGACCCTGCTAGCCGACATGCATCGGGCCGTCTCGAAGGCCTACGGCTTCTACTGGCCCGACCTGAACGTCTCCAGCCGCGGCACCGTGCTGGTGAGCAAGGGCGACGACGGCAGCCCGATCATCCGCTGGGTGCAGACCCGCGAGGTCAAGGACGCGATGAATATCAACGACCTGCTGGCCCAACTGGCCTGACAGGTCCGCACAGTTTCCACACACCATCCAAGTTGGCCCCGTAGCTCAGCGGTTAGAGCACGCGACTCATAATCGCTCGGTCCCCGGTTCGAATCCGGGCGGGGCTATTGCGCCACAACAACTTTGGGGACCACAGAGGCAGCCCGCTCCAACTGGCGACGCTCGTCATCAGGGAGTTGCTCGTGTACGCCGAGTGCCTCATACGTCTTGAGTCTCGACCGCGCGTCAACCGCGGCGTATGTGGCATCGGTATCGATGATCGGCTTGCCCATGATCTTCTCGAGCTGCTCGCGGGTGTACTCGGGCCGTGAGGCCGCCGTCGAGGTCGTGCCGTACTGGTTCAGGTTCGATGCGAAGATGCCCGCAGCGCTCACGGGCAGGAAGTCTTCATATCGCAAGCCATCACGCGTGACATAACCGAGGTCGATGAGTTCCCGCATGTCGACCGTCCCGATCGAGCCCCGCGCGGTACGGCCGGCATCGGTCGCCGCATACTCGGCGTACGCAAAGCCATTATCCAGCAAGTCACCCAGCGACTTGGGAAGCCCCGCGAACGCCTCCATCTGCATTCGCATGAACGCCTCCTCGTCACGCTTGGCCAGATCGGGTTGCTTTGCGTGTGCTGCCTCGAAGGCAGCCAGACACTGGTCGTACATCGCGCGACCGGTGGGCGTCATCGCATAGAAACGCTGCTCGATCTCGCCGAAGCGCGCGGTGTGCGAGCTCTCCACCTCCGTGCCGTCGTCCTCGACAAACACGACCCGCTCGGTGAGCGCCTTGTAGGCGTCCTGCCGAAGCAGCACGGGAGTGTTGGCGGGCGGACCCTCGGTGTAGTCCTTGAAACCCGCGTGGGGCAGCGCCGACAAATCCAGATCGCGCTCGCCCAAGCGATCGGCCAGAGTCCCCACAGCCCGATTGAGTACCCCCGAGTCCACGTCCGTCTCGCCCACGCCGCGCAGGCGGCCACGTCCCAGATGCTTGAAATGCAGCGTCAACCAGTCGGGCCCGCTCATGTGCAGCATCCGCTCCAATGCTCGAGTCGCCCGCTTCTCGAACGTCGCGCGATCGCCCTCGCCCATGCAATACTTCATGGCCGCCGTATACACATCCATGCACAAAGTATTGGGCGTCAGATGATTCAGATGGTGCCGCTCAAAGCACGCGATGTCGGCGGCGATCTTGAATCCACCCTCGCACAAATCCGTGTACAGCGCATGATCGCGGGCCCGGCCCGTCCACTTGAAGATGCGGCCGGTCGCTTCGGCGATGAGTTCGTTCGCATCATCCCATGCCAGGCCGCCCTCACGCTCGCCGTTCTCGATGAGGTCGATCGCCTTTTCCGAGAATACCCGCCGCCTCGACAACGCCGCCTCGATGCGCGCCCTCGTCGCGTCATCGAAATAATCGGTCATCAGCAGCGACGTGAAGACCCGGTGCTCGGGCTTGTACCGCGAGCGAAACGCCGTCGCGATCACTGGCTGGCTCTTGGCGCCGATGGCCGTCATGTCATAGAAGTTGTGCGGCTCCATCCCAAAGCACGCGAAGAAGCGGGCGATGAGGCGATATTCATCGGGCCGCCCGATGCGGATGGCCCCGTGCCGCTCGCCGCTCGTGCGTCCGATCTCGTCGTCGCTGACACGAAAGCCCGGATGCCGCACCGCCAGCAGGTCGCACACCGCCCGGTTGCACACACCGTTGACCGCCAGCGCCTTGTCATACAGCGGCACCTCCCGCCCGAACATCGCCGAAAGCTCGGCGAAGAGGCGGTTCTGCATGTCGAACTTGTCGGCGAAAACGGTCATGCGGGGCTCCCTGTCAGGTGCGGATTCCATCCCCTATATCGTACACCCCGGCTCGAGAATCAACCCAGCCGCTTCACGATCTCCGCCGTCAAGACCTCACACCCACCCTCCCGGATCACCACGTCGTCCTCGATTCGCACGCCCTGGATCTCCTTGCGGAGCGTGTCGACCACGCCCCACTGGACGGCATCGCCGAACTTCGCGCGTGTTTCGGCCACGTCGATCAGGCCCGGGATGAAGTACAGCCCGGGTTCCACCGTGAAGCCGTGGCCCGCCTCCAGCGGCATGTCCACGCGCACGCCCACGCCGCCGGGGCCAAGCCGCGGTTTCCGGCCCGGCAGCCGCCCGCCCGCGCCGCGGACGCCCAGGCCGATCATGTGACCCACCCCGTGCGGGAAGAACAATCCCGCCACGCCACGCTCCACCAACTCAGCCGGGTCGCCGACGATGGCGCCCAGACCAACCAGTCCTTCGAGCACCTTTTCGCTCGCCCGGCGATGCACGTCGTGCCACTCCACGCCCGGCTTGCACATGGCCAGCCCCGCCTCCTCGGCGTCGATCACGATACTGATCACGTCACGCTGCGTCTGGCTGGGCTGCCCCACCGGCCACGCGCGCGTCACGTCGCCCGCGTAGCGCTTGGAGGACGCCCCCGCGTCGATCAGGACGCACTCGCCCTTGGCAATCACCCGATCTCCTGGCGCGAAGTGCAGCACCGCCGCGTTCGGTCCGCTGCCCACGATCGTGTCGTAGGGCGTGCCATCCCCGCCGTTGCGGAAGAACTCCGCTTCGATCTCGACCTGCAACTGCCGCTCGGTCATGCCCGCCGCCTCGCCGCTCGTCAGCACGCGGTGGGCGTACACGTGCCCGGCCGCCGTCGCGGCGCACGCCTTGCGCATGTGCCCGATCTCAACCTCATCGAGCACCCGCCGAGAGTGAAGCAATGCCTCGGCCAACTCAGCACTCAGTTTCTGATCGACCCCGCCGCCAAAGCCGCCGACCGGGCACCCCAGCATCGCCACCGCGCGCCCGCGACGCTCGGCCAGCCAAGTTCCAATCTCCGCGAGCGGCCGACCCTCCCATGTGACATCACCCTCCCACGTGCGATGGGCTTGCGTCACCTCTGGCGCGAATACCCGCCACGGCGCTTCATTCTCCTCAGCCAGATCAATCGCCAGCACGCCGCCCGGGCACTGCTGCTCGGTCAGGTAGTAATACTCGCTATGGGCCATGAACGGATACACCCGGTCGTGCTGCCCCGGTACCGGGATCATCTCCCCAGCCCCCAACAGCACGACCGGCAATGCACCCGAAGACCCCACAGTTTGCCGCGCCCACTCACGCAACGCGACGGCGGCCCGACGGCGGCGAACAAGCAGATGGGCGGCGGGTGTGGCTTCGAGGTTCTGGCTCATGGGCCCAGTGTATGGGCAGATGGCCACGCCCGCCGACCTCACCGCCTATTCGCAGCCCGCGTCGAACTCGTTCTGGTAGACCAAGAAGTCGAATATGGTCAGGCTGCCGTCGCCGTCGAAGTCGGCCGCCAGGTCGCCGGCATCGAAGAGATTCTGGAAGCCAAGGAAGTCGAAGATGGTCAGTTCGCCATCGCCGTCTAAATCGACCCGGCATTCCACGGGCTGGCAGCCATAGCGGGCGATGCCAGCTGAGGGGTGGCCGCCCGCGCGGTCGAATGAACCACCGGCGAACATCGCCAGGCCCGCCCCGTCATCAAACACGATCAAGCGGCTGGCCGACCCATCCAGCCCGCCATCCACGGGCGACCACGCCAACCCATCCCAGCGGCCGATGCGACTGACTTCGACACCACCGGCAAACGTGAACGGGCCGCCAACGTACAGCGCTTCACCGTGACCATTGTCGAACGTTGAGAACGCAAATCCTGGACCGCTCAGCCCCGATGGTGCATCTAAGGGCCCCCATTGGTCGTTTTCCCAGCGGGCGATACCCAGCGAGAAAGATCCGCCTGCGTTGACGATCTGGCCGGTCGCAAACAGTGTGGGGCCCTCGCCGTCGTCATAGACTTCAAGGTCATAAATCTGGGTGCCATCCAAGCCCATGCCGGCGTCGGTCCAATCCGAACCGTCCCAACGCGCGATCATGTTGACGATCTCGCCGCCGGCCAATCCAAGGCTTCCGGCCGCGTACAACGCAGTGCCCCGGCCATCATCGAAGACCTCAAAGGCGTCGACACCCCCAAACCGATCGCCTTCAAACACGCCTCCACCAACGGCCGACCAGGCGACACCGTCCCAACGTGCCAGTTCACCCAGCGCGACGCCACCCGCGCTCAGGCCGCGCCCGCCCACATAGAGCGCGCTTCCCGACCCATCATCAAACACCAGCGTCGCGCTCCCGCTTCCGAGGAGCGTCGGGCTACCCACGAACTGCCACCCCGCGCCATCCCATCGCATCACCGGGTACTCGTCGAAGGCGCTGCTCATCCCCGAGGCGTAAATCGCCGGCCCCGTGCCGTCGTCGAACACGGCCAACCCGCTTGGCTGCGCTGGTAACTGCTCACCGCCGAACAAGACCTCCACGTTCTCGCCGTCCCATCGCCCCACGTGTGCTTCGCCGCCTCCGTCCACGGGGAAGTCGCCCGAGAAGTACATCTGGGTCGTGCCGTCAAAGTCCAAGACGGCGACAGGCCCACTCCCGGCCAACTCGGCGGCACGCCCGGCCTCGACGAGATCCTGCCAGTGACCGTCCTCGAACATCGTGATGCCGTTTCGCCCCGCCAGGTTCCCGCCCGTGTACATCCGCGGCCCATCGCCAACGTCCAGTACGGCGACCGCGCGGGGATAGAAATCAAAGATGCCCAGCAGACCGGCTCCAAGCGTGGCCCACTGTGAGCCGTCCCATCGTGCAACGCCATTGCCCAAGAACTCGCCTCCCGCACGCTCGAATGGTCCCGCGGCGATCAGCCCAAGCCCATCGGCATCATCGATAACTGTCAGGGCCACCACCCCGCCATCAACGCCCGCTCCCAGGCCAGACCACGCCGATCCATCCCAGCGCGCCAGGCCCTCGATGCTCATGCCGCCAGCGGTCGTAAACCTGCCCCCAGCGTACACATCAACGCCATTTCCATCGTCGAACGCCGCCAAGGCGTACACGCCGCCCGAGCTCCCGCCACCGGTCATGCCCGAACCGACCGCGCTCCAGACTTGGGTTGCCGGATTCCATCGCGCGATGCGATTCGCCGACACGCCAGCACCAACTATGGTGAACCGCCCGCCGACGTAGAGTTGCTCGCCCGTACCGTCATCGTGTACGAGTAAGGCGTGAATCGGCGCACTCGTCCCGTTCGGCGGCCCGCTCCACGAATCACCATCCCACCACGCCAGATTCCTCGCCGCCTCACCACTGGCCAGGGAGAACTCACCGCCAACGTACAATCGATCGTCGCTCGCGGCCATCGCACGCACTGGCCCATTGACGCCATCGTCCAGCGCCGACCACTGCGAACCATCCCACCGCGCGATGTGGGCCGCCTCCAGCCCGCCGGCGGTCAGGAAGTCGCCGCCGACGTATATCGCCTCGCCCGAGCCATCGTCAAACACGCCGAAGCTGCGAACCACGCCACCGGTCCCCGAGCCAAGGGCAGTCCACCGCTCACCATCCCATCGCGCGACATTACTCGCATTCACGCTGCCGGCGATGGTGAACTCACCACCGATATACAAAGCCTGGCCGTCGCCGTCGTTCCAAGTCAGGGTCGCATATACCTCGCCGTCCACGCCGGCCAGGGGAAAGAGGTTCTCGGTCCACCCAAAGCCACAAGTTTGCCCAATGGCCACGCCTTGCAAGAACACGAGGCTTCCCAAGCTGGCCAAGATCGGTCGGAGTGCGCAGACGTTCTTCATGGTCAATCTCCCCATTGCGGGTTTGTGGCCGCCGGGCGGGCGTTGGAACCCACCGCGAGGCGGCCGGGGTTGGTTGCCATTGGTACAGCCCGAGCCCAAGCCGGTTGCACCACAATTAGAAATTTTAAATCCTCCTGACTCGAACCTCGATCAAACCGCAATCCGGCTACCCTCATCCTCCCCCACCCCGGGCCGGGACCGTCTTCCCCGGCGGGCGGGGGCGTGCTCGTGCAAGGGAGTCAAGCCATGGGTCTGATCAAAGAGTTCCGCGAGTTTGCCATGAAGGGCAACGTGATGGACATGGCCGTGGGCATCATCATCGGCGGTGCCTTCGGGGTCATCATCAAGTCGCTCATCGACGACGTGATCATGCCGGTGGTCTCCATCCCGGGCAAGGTCGACTTCTCGAACCTGTACATCCCGCTCTCGGACAAGGTGAGCCAGGCCAACGAGGCCGCCGGCCTGACCCTGCCCCTGGCCGACGCGCGCGCCCTGGGCCCGGTGCTGGCCTACGGCAACTTCATCACGGTCTTCATCAACTTCGTGATCCTCGCGTTCGCCATCTTCATGGTCATCAAGATGATGAACACCGCCCGCAAACGCTTCGAGAAGCAGCAAGAAGCCGAAGCCGCCGCGCCGGCCGTGCCGCCCGCCGACGTGATCCTGCTCACCGAGATCCGCGACGAACTCCGCGCCCAGCGGGCGTAAGCATCGATTTCAGAAAAGATACCCACAGAGGCACAGAGAAGAAGTGTGGAGTGCGTCAGACCAGACGAAGAAGTGTCCCACGCCCGTCTTCTCCGACTCCGACCCCACTCTCCCTCTCTGCGCCTCTGTGCCTCTGTGATAAAAATCCCCTCCGCTCTTCATCCCCGCCAACAATGCAAGCGTGACCACCACCGTCAACATCCTCGCCCCAGCCGTCAAAGCCAAGCTCGACGAGCTCAGCCAGCAGTACTTCGCCGCCGGGAAGCAGCTCGAAGACCCCGACGTGCTCGCCGACCACGAGCAGGTCCGAGACCTCTCCATCCGCCGCTCGGCCCTCGCCCCCGTGGTCGAGGGCTACCAGCGTTTCACCCGTCTGCTCGCCGAAGCCGCCGACATGCGTCACGCCATCGATTCGGGTGATGACGCCGAACTGGCCGAGATGGCCCAGGCCGAACTGCCGCAACTCGAATCCCGCGCCGTCCAGGAAATCGAAGCCGTCAAGGCGGCACTCGTCTCCAGCGACGACAACCTCGTCGGCTCGGTCATCCTCGAACTCCGCGCCGGCACCGGCGGAGACGAGGCCCAGCTCTGGGCCCGAGACCTGCTGGCCATGTACGAGAAGTACGCCGGCCACAAGGGCTGGGCCTTCGACACCCTCGACTTCACCGGCGGCGAGAGCCACGGCGGCATCCGCTCGGCCGTCGTCAGCGTCAAGGGCCAGGGCGTCTGGACCGAACTGTCGTTCGAGGCCGGCGTCCACTCGGTCAAGCGCGTCCCCGCCACCGAGGCCCAGGGCCGCATCCACACCTACACCGCCACCGTCGCCGTACTGCCCGAGCCCAAGGCCGTCGAGGTCAAGATTGACTGGGCCAGCGACGTCACCGAGCACGTCACCACCTCACAGGGCCCCGGCGGGCAGAACGTCAACAAGGTCGCCACCGCCGTCCACCTCGTGCATAACCCCACGGGCATCGAGGTGCGCATGCAGGAAAGCAAGAGCCAGCACCAGAACCGTGAGAAAGCCCGCCGACTGCTCATGGCCCGCGTCTACGACCGCCAACTCCGCGAGGCCGAGGCCGAACGCTCCGCCGCCCGCAAGAGCCAGGTCGGCACCGGCGAGCGTTCCGAAAAGGTCCGCGTTTATCGGTACCAGGACGGCATCGTGGCCGATCAACGCCTGGACACCAAGTTCCAACTCCGCCAGGTTCTCTTCGACGGCGACCTCACGCCCATCATGACCGCCCTGACCGAGCAACGCACCGCCCAGCGGCTGGCCGCCCTCTAAAGAATCCTCAAGCCCGGCTTCGGGCGAGCCGATGCGCTCCGTATGGGACGCAAGCACGCACTCACCATCCTCATGGTCGCCGCTGGGGCGATCGTCCTGTTCGTGACCGTCGAGCCACGCCAGGGCCGGGCAACCCTGCAAACCACCCCAACTGCTGACCCGCCCGAGCCCGCCATCCCCCTCGGCACGCTCGAAGGTCGCGATTACGGCGTCCGCATCGAGGTGACCCAGGACGGCCCACGCTACACCGTGGTCGACGCCCAGGGCGTGGTCGTCGCCGATCGGCTGCCACTCGAGACCCTGGCCCAGCGCTACCCCCTTCTGGCGCCAGCAGACCTCTGGGCCAATGAAGAAGGCAAGACCCTGGGCCCGCTCATGGTCGTCCCCGACGACGGCTTCTAGCGAACCGCTCCGCACACGCCGGCCCCTATCGTGGCCCGTGATGTACACCGCGCCAACATCGTTGTTGATCCCCGGCGAGTGTCGCCACGTCGCGCTCTTCGGCGGCACCTTCGACCCACCACACCTGGCCCATGTGACACTGGCCGACCTCGGCCGCCGCGAGCTCGAACGCCGCGTCGCCGCCCGGGCGTACCTCGCGTTCGTGCCCGCCGCCCGCTCACCGCATAAAGACAGCGCCCCCACCGCGACCGATGCCCAGCGCCTGGAAATGCTGGCCCTGGCCACCTCGGAACTCGAACAATGTTCGATCTGGACCGACGAGATCGACCGCGCCACCGGCGGCGAACCCAGTTACTGGGCCCGCACACTCGAACGCGCCCGCTCGATCCTGCCCGATCGCACCCTCTGGTTCATCATCGGTGCCGACCAGGCCGCCAGCTTCCACCGCTGGCGCCAACCGCGAGAGATGCTGCAACTGGCCCGGCCCCTCGTCCTGCCCCGAGCCGCCATCGCGAGCGCGACCAATCTGCGCCCCCGCCTGGCCAAGGCCAGGGGG